>NZ_JBDSQY010000160.1:0-19387 GCF_039929585.1 Capsulimonas sp. | reverse complement strand
TCCCAGCTTCATGGGAGGGGTCGGCCGAAGGCCGGGGAGGGGTCGGCCGAAGGCCGGGGGTGGGTTACGACGAAGGGGTGGCGCTTCGCGCCGAGGTCCCAAGGGTATGTGCCGACGGGATAGTTCTCTACCTCTCCAGCACCACCGGCCCGAGCAGGCCCGACGGCTGCAGCGGGGAGTTCGCATTGTACTGAGTATAGGTCGTGTGCGACAGACGCTGATTCTCGGGCTTGCCGGCGTCTCCGATCAGTCGGTTGCTCCAGAGATTGGCGACCGTGATTTCCAGCTGATTGCCCTTCGGTTTTATTGCGCCGGCGGGGACGGTGACGCGCCAGGGGGCGCACCAGACGACGCCGAGATCGCGGCCGTTGAGCTTGACCGACGCCAGGTTCTTGACGGTTCCTAGCGACAGGGAGTAGGTTCCCGTCTTGGACGGAGCGGCGGGCGCGTTGAACGTAGTCGTGTAAGTGGCCTTGCCGCTGTAGTGCTTAATGCCGTCCTCGGAACGCTTGCTCCAGTCGTCGAGCGATGTGAACTGGATCTGCGCGGGACCGCCCCACTTGGGATCGAACGCAACAGTCCAGGGCGCCGTCAGCGTCAGAACGGGGCGCACGGCTGGGAAGTTCGACGCCATGGATTTGACGGCGGCGCGTACGGCAGGCTTGTCGAAGATGACGAAGCCGCTTTCGCCGGGCGCCAGATGCACGGGCAGGGTGGTCACGCCGCCCTTTGCCGTGTAGCTGGGCAGAAGCCGCTTCGCGCCGGTGGTGGCGTCCCACCACTCGGGGGCGCGGCCCGCCGTGCGGAATTGGCACGTGGCGTCGATGGCCGTTTGAGTCGCATTCGCGATGAAGTACATGTCGCCGCCATTAGCAAGGCGGCGGTGGATGTAGCGCATCGGGACATTGGAGGTGAAGTCCGGGGCGACATTCATGCCGGCCAGGATGCGCGCCGTCACCTCGTACTGCTGATAGATCGCCGCTTTCGGACCGCTGATGCTCCACGGGCCCATGCCGCGTTCGCCCAGATCCTTCGCCGGAGTTCCATCGCCCAGGGGAGACTGGGAGGCGAGCCAGCTGGAGTCGGTCTGGAAGGTTTGCACGGCGCCGTCCGCGCCGGTCACCTGGAAGGCGCCGATCAGGCCGGCGGGGTTCGGCCCCTCGTCGTCGTTTGTCGCCGTGATTTTGATCACGTTCGCGCCGGGCTTTAGGAACTTCGCGATGTCGAAAATTGGCGTCTCATGGAAGTTATCGCCGTGGCCGGCCGCATGGCCGTTGACCGTCAGGTCAAAGCGGTTGTCGGCGGTCACGATCGCCGTCGCGGCCGCGGGCTTACCCGTCAGCGTGATGGTCTTGTGGAAGTAGCGCTTGCCGGGAGGCGCGGACTGCGCGGGCGAGCCTTCATCAAACCAGATCCAGCGCGCCTTGTCCATGGAAAGTCCGGACTGGGCGTGGTCCAGAACCACACGCCCCAGGCCGACCTTGCGCGTTGCCGCGTAGGGCTGGGCGCCCCAGAGTTTGGCGCCGAGGGACTTGATCTCCGTGTCCGAGGCCGGGTAATTCACGAGGCTGGGTGACTTCGACGGGGGAGCGCCGACCACGGTGGCGCCGGCCTGGGTCAGCTGGACGATCTTGCGCAGCAGGCCAGGCGTCATCGAGTTCCACTGCGGCAGCACCAGCACCTGGTAGCTCATGCCGTCTGGGAAGACGACCTTGCCGTTCTTGACCTTGGCATGCGCGATGAGATTCTTGGGCGAGCAGCCGTCGAAGTTATATCCGCGCCGGTCTGCGTAGCCGTTGTTGCTCTGGAACGCCGATGTCGGCGGTGTAAACACTTCGGGCGCGCCTTCGGGAGTGAGATAAAGAATATCTGCGACGGGAAGTCCCTGCCGCAACATGTCGCAGCTTCGGGTGATATAAGTGTGGAACGCGGGAACCATGTCCCACCAGGTCTGGGTCCGCTCCCAGTGAACGCCGTACGGACCCATGGTCATGCCGGGATATTGGTCCAGGGCGGGCTGGTGCTGGTAACGGTGGATCACGAACTTATTGAGCCCGGCGCAGATCCCCCAGTCCAATTGCTCCTTCATGGAGCCAGGATATTGCAGCCAGTTCTCGTTTGCATCGGCGGTGAACGACTCCGCGCCGATCACCTTACGGCCGTTCGTGTGGCCGACCGAGGTCGCTTCGATCACGCTGTACTCGGCGGGCAGACTGTACCCCTTGGACCAGAACTCGCCCATCGGCAGATCCGCGACGCTTCCCAGATCCAGGTCCGCCGAGGGGTTCAGGTCATATGGCTCGACGGAGAATGTCAGACCGTGCTTGTGCGCGTAGTCCGCCATGTACCGTCCCTGCTTTTCGACCACTAAGTCCGAAGACACGTCGCGCAAGTCCCAGAGGAATCGTTCGCTCAGCTCGGGCGTTCCGACCACATACCCCATCATCGCCGGCAGGTAGGGCAGAGGATCGTATCCCTTGCTCTTGGTGAACTCCTGACGGAAATGCGTGGACCAGTTCTGCGAGGAGACTTCCCAGCTGTCGTAATGCAGCGTCGTCAGTCCCGCGTGGCCGCCGTAATCCTGCGGCCCCAGCATCTCGATCAGCTTGTCCTCAAAGTTTTGGAACTGGACATCCAAAGCCGCAGTCTCGAACTTGTCGCTTTCGAACCCCAGCCCCGCCTCCGGCGCGGGCCGCGTGGTCTGTCCGGTGGCGGTCCGGCCCAGGCGCATGACGGTCCAATTCCCGGCGGGCGCGTCCCAGCGCAGGCGTCCCCCCGCGTCCATCTTGCCGGTCAGGTCAATAATCTTGCCCGCCGGGATGCACTCCGTGGCCGGCGCGGTCACGCCCGTAATCGGCGACGGGATGCGCGGAGCGGCGCCCATCGAAGAGTACGACGAACGGTAGTACAGCGCCTTGTCATCCACATTCGCAGTCCGCGCGGGGTTCGTGGGCGTGGGAAACGCGATCACATACTCATCTTTGTAGTAATCCTGCCACTGCTTCTTCAGACTCTCCGTCAGCGTCCCTTCGCCAAAGAACGGCGTGCGCGGCTTCGGCCTGGGCAGAACGCCATCAAACATCGACCCGCCCGTCACCTGCGTCTCGCTGGAAACGATATGCTGCATGGAATCCGCCGGCGTGATCCACGGTCCGCCCGCGCCGCACCAGCCCGGTCCGGACCCAAGCGCGATTTCCAGCCCCAGCCGCTTCGCTTCCTTCACCGCATAGGCGAAGTCGCTCTGCCACTGCGGGCTCATAAACGCGACCGGCCCACGCGGGATTCCGATATCCACATCCAGCACGATCATGCCGCCAATCCCGGCCTTCTGCATGGCCTCCAGGTCCGCAAGCATCCCCGCCTGCGTCTGGTTGCCGTCCATAAAGTACCAGTAGACCCACGGTTTTGCCGCGTCCGGCGGCGACACAAAATCGCGCCGCAAGTCCGACGTGGCGGCGTGAACGGGTACGATGCCCGGAATTCCGGCGCCGAGGGTGGTAACGGCAAGTGCAAGCGCGGCGTGACGCGTGCGATGGTTCGGTGTATTGGATTTCATTTGGGTTTGTATCGTGTATCCGGCGAGGCCGACGAAGGCAAGAGCAAGGGATATTTGAGAGACGCGTTGGATAGATATCGTGGATTTCATTTGGGTGAAGCTATTCTATCAGAAGTGTGCGTTTCTGGCAAGTGGTCGCCCCATCCCCTCAACTCGCTTTGGCTCGTTTGTCCCCTTTCCCTGCTTCGGCCCTTCGGGCGGGAAAGGGGATGTTCATCATTACGGTCCGCGCGAGAGTCACGGAGTGCTGAAAGAGTTCACTACGATCTTTCGTCGTAGAACCCGTAACCCTCGTGCGGCGTATAATTACGAACGCCCCCTTTCCCGCCCGAAGGGCCTTTAGCAGGGAAAGGGGGAGGCCGAAGTTTACTTCGGCGGGGGGATGGGGCGAAACAACTTAGGATAATGCTTATGGATCAGCGCCTGATTGCTCTCCGACAGCTCCGTCAGCGGCCGAGGATCGTCCTGGGCGCCGCGCGTGCGTTTCTGGTTGATCTCGTTCATCAGGCTCCACTCGCGCACGGTTTTGCTGGGGCCGGCGTCCTGCGGCTCCGACGCCGGGAGGTCGTAGCGCGTGAAGTCGATCACCTGCCAGCGGCTGTTCGGCTCTCGGTTTCTAGTCAGAGCGAGCCGGAATTCACGGTTCATGAACCAGTAGATCTCCGTGTCGATATCCGATCCTTCGATCCCCGATCCC
This sequence comes from Capsulimonas sp., assembly GCF_039929585.1. Classification (NCBI taxonomy): domain Bacteria; kingdom Bacillati; phylum Armatimonadota; class Armatimonadia; order Capsulimonadales; family Capsulimonadaceae; genus Capsulimonas; species Capsulimonas sp. The sequence goes on along the minus strand of NZ_JBDSQY010000160.1, from coordinate 15,134 downwards.
AGCTCGTCGAATTGGTAATCCCATTTTTTGTTGTCGGGATACTGGGCGCGCCACGCCTCCCCGAACTCGCCGACGGTAACGGCCTTCACGCCGGGCCAGCGTTGCCGCACGGTTTGTCCGTACTGCGTGAGGGAGGGGATGATGCCTGGGAGTCGGACCAGAGAGACTTCCCAGATGGCGGTGAGCCAGGCGAAGCCGTTGCGGGAAAAGCCGTCGTCGTAGTGCAGCGCCGTCGTGTGCATCTGCTCCTGAATACCAAGCTCCAGTCCGTGGTTGTAGATCGTTTCGATCGGTCCCAGGCCCAGTCGTGAGTTGCCGTGGGAAAAGCCGTTCGATCGCGCGGAAAGAAAATCGCAGGTCCAGCCGTCCAGGTTGACGCAGTCGATGAAGTCCGACTTGCCCTGCGCGGGTTTCAAAAAGTGCTCCGTGCTTGGGTAGTAGGGATAAGAAACGGCGCCGTCGCCGTCCCCGTTGTCGATCCCATGCTGGCTCCAGATGTTGCCCTGACACACATGGATGCCTTCGTGTTTCGCCAGATACTCCAAGTTGGCGGCGGCCATATAACCCGCAACCACACTTTTGGGCCGGTATCCGCCGCCGACGATCTCCCCAATCAGCGCCAGGCCCTCATGCAGCGCCTGATTGATCTCCTCGCGCGTATTGTACATCGGTGCGAAGTAGCCGCCGGGCAGAAACGTGATTTCGTCGCCGAAGTCCTGATGGAACCCCGCCAGCATTTTTCGGACCTGCACGTACTGTTCGCGCTTGTCGGTGAGCGCCTCCCAGCTGACCGCCCACGTCATACGCCCCCCGGGAAACGCCTCGCCGAACGTATCGCGCTGCAATTGCATCTGGTCGGGGGTATTGAACTCGGCCTCGTCCTCGCCCACGTTCTTGTCCCGCCGCGCCTCGATCTGGTTGACGCGCACGAAGCCGACGTAGGTGAAGAACCGACCTCCCATCAGTGAGGATTTCCCCGGCGTTTTTGCGAACGCGGGGGAGGTCAAAAGATTTGCGCCCGCGAGGGTGAAGGCGCCGAGTTTGAGAAGATCGCGTCGTGTGAGTGTCATGCTGTTTGGCCTATTCCCCCGCGCTTTAGCGCGTTTCCCCCTTTTCCCAGTGAAGGGCTAAAGCCCGGGGAAAGGGGCGTTCGTAACTGCGGTCCAGGCGAGTGTTCCGAGTTGTGTGAAGAGTTTTCGGATTAGAAATTCTTCTCAGGCCACGACAAAACTCGCCTGGAATCTATTGATCAGCACCCCTTTTCCCGCCCGAAGGGCCTTGCTGGGAAAAGGGGAAATCGAGCTTTAGCTCGATGGGGGAATAGGTTTCTACTCCAGCCCCGCCGTCCGTGTCACATACAAATTGACTGGCCCGATCAGGCCAGACTCTTGCAGCGGCGAGTCTTTACCCCAGAGCCGCCAGGTCGTGAACGTTTGCCGGCCTGTGGGGCTGGGCTTGTTCTCGGCGAGCCATGCGGGATACTCTTTGAGAGTGCCGTCGCCGTTGCGATTGCTGTCTTCGGGCAGTTGCTCGTCGCCGATCATGCGGTTGATCCAGAGATTCGTCACTTTGACGGTGATCTCGTTATCGCCGGATTTCAGGGCGTTGGTCACGTCGATGCGATAGGGCGCTTTCCAGAGAATACCCAGATCCTTGCCGTTGATGAAGACCTGCGCGAACGCCTTGACGCGGCCGAGGTCGAGCGTGACGGGCGTCGTGGGATCGATCATGGACGCGGGCGCGGTGAAGGTCTTCGTGTAAGTGGCCGTGCCGGAGAAATACTTCACGGCGTCGTCGGACGACTGGCTCCAGGATTGCAGGTCCGGGAATGTCACTGTCTTGTCGTCGGAGCGCGCGGGGGCGTTCAGGGGTGTTCCGCCGGATTTTGCGGGGAAGCGGACGGACCAGGGACCGCCCAGATTGACCGGCGCGAGCGCCGGGGCGATGTCCGCGACGAGGGTTTTGCCCGAGGCGGTCTTGGCGGCGTAGCGGCCGGGCGCCCAGGCTTGCAGGGTGCGGCGGCCTGCAGCTTCGGCGTGGACTTCGGCGATCCGGCTCTGAGAGAACTCGGTCTCGCCGCCCAGCTGAATGGTGTCCGGGTCCTGGCCGATGGCGGTCTGTGTCGTCTTGCCGTCGGTATATTGAATCGTCAGGGTTTTGACGACGCCGAACGCGGGATCGTCGCCCTTCGCGAGGTCGCCGACCGTGAAGACCAGCGTTCCATGATCCAGAAGGGCCTGCACCTTGTCGCGAACGTCGCGCGTTCGCGCGGTGTCTCCGGGAGGACCGTAGGACGCGGAAACGACCGTCAGGTGGGCAGCGGCGTTGACCCCGGACTCAATGGACGCGCCGTTGCGTGTGAGCGAGACGATGGGATCGGTTTTCTTTCCGCCGGGCCGGAACACGATGAAGCGCGACTCCGTGGAATCGAAGTGCAGCGGCAGCGTCGTCACTCCGTTCTTGTCGGTGTAGACGGCGGCGAGCTCGGTCTTGCCCGTTTCTGGAGACCAGATTTCGGGGCGCTTTCCGGAAACGCGGAACGAATACGTTCCGTTCAGCGTCATCGGGGTGAGGTTTGCGACGAAGTACGCCTCGGTCCCGTCGGCGAGAGTGCGGTGGATGTACTGCACGTCGGCGCTGACGCCCGGGTTTGCGGCAAAGTCCGGCGCGAGACCGCTCGCGTCTAGATATTCCTCGGCCGTCTGTCCCCAGGCGATGCGTCCCTTGCCGACCTTGTGCAGTCCGGCGGCCGGTCCTTCGCTGTTGCCCCAGAGGCTGTCGGCGATTGTCGAGATTTCGTCATCGCACGCCGGGTATCCCATCAGGCTGGGGGACTTGCGGGGGCGCGGGCCGACCACGGTGGCGCCGTCCTTGACAAGCTGCGCGATCTTATGAAGAAGCGCCGGCGTCATCGTCTGCGCATCGGGCAGGGCGAGCACGCGGTAATTCATGCCGTCGGGCAGGACGATCCGGCCGTTTTTGACTGACATCCGATTGAGCACGATGTCGGTGGAGCATCCGTCGGAGGCGTACTTGCCGGTTCCCGGCGGCGAGTAGCGGCGGGGCGCGCCTTCGGGCTGGATGTAGCAGATGTCGGCGGCGTAGCGGCCCATGCGCAGCATCGATTGGCAGCGGCTGAGATACTCATGCCACGCCGTCGTCTGGCTCCACCACGTCTGGGTGCGCTCGTAGTGCTGGCCCCACGGTCCCATGGTCATGCCGGGCGCGCGCAGCAGCGGCTCATTGCCTGTAGCGTTCGGATCCGTTCCGCCCCACGGCTGCATGGCGAACCGGTGGAAGACAAAGCGGTTGACGCCGTGGCAGAAGGCCCAGTCGCCGCGAATCTTGAGGTCGCCCGGCGCGGCCCGCCAGCGCTCCTCGTCGCCCGCCGTGAACGATTCGGCGCCGACGATCGGCTTGCCGGTGACATGGGCAGAGGACGCCATTTCCGTCGTGCTCCAGAGGGCGCCGGTATTGGCGAGCGGCCACCAGAACTCGGAGGTCGGCTCGTCGGCGTTTTCCGCGTACTGGATATCGTCGGTCGGCGCGCCGTCATACGCCTCCATGGACAGCTTCAGGCCCTTGGCGTTCGCCAGGCGGCGCATCTCGCCGGCGTAATTTTCGGAAACGAGATCGGCCACGGTGCGCCGCCAGTCCCACAAAAAGCGCTCGGAGACTTCGTTGCTTTCGATCACATGGCCCATGACGATGGGAAGATAGGGCATCGGATCGTAGCCGCGCAGCCGCTGGAAATCCTTGCGGAAGTCCTCGGACCAGTTCTGCGAGCCTGTCTCCCAGCTGTCGATATGGGTCGTCATGAACGACTTGCCGACGAGCGGGCCGACATCGTCCGCGAGCTTTCCGATCAAGCCGTCGAACGCCGCCTTGGTCGCCGACTTGCTCAGCTTATCCGACTCCAGGCCCAGTCCGCCGGCGGGCGCCGGGTGGTTCACGGTGCCGTAGCTGGTGTGGCCGTAGCGCACGACCGTCCACTCGCCCGCCGGCGGCGTCCAGGTCAGTTTGCCGCCGACATACTTCGACGTCAGGTCGATCACGCCGCCCTTAGGGATGGTCTGATCGGCGGGGACGATGGGATACATCGCCGGCGCGGGGCCGAACTCCTGCCGGTCGAACGACGCCTTGCCGCGAATGTCGGGGATCGTGAACCCGGGTTTGGGGGTGGGGAACGCCAGTACGGAGATATCGTTGTAATACCCCTGGTTCTTCTCGGGATCGGCCAGCGCCAGATCGACCGGCGCGCCGCCGTGCACCGTCGTTTCGGTCCACACCAATTTCTGCATCGACTGCTCGGGGGTGATCCACGGTCCGCCGCTGCCGCACCACCCGGCGTCGTTGTTCATGTTGATCTCAAGACCCAGCCGTCCGGCTTCGGAGGCGGCGAACTTGAACATCTCGCGCCATTCGGGACTGCCGAAGACCATCGGCCCGGCGGGCGCGCCCTGGTCCACCTCCATGATCAGCACGCCGCCGACGCCGACACGCTTCATGGCCTCCAGGTCGGCGGTGATTCCGGGCTTGGTGATGTTCCCATTCAGCCAGAACCAGAACACCCACGGCCGCGCGCTGTCCGGCGGCATCGCAAAACCCCGCGTGAGCGCATCTCCGCCCGTCACCGGCGCCGCAGCGTGCGCGCCCACGGCGGGCAGCCCCGTCATCATTGACAAGGCGGACCCCACAAGAACCCAATTTTTACTTCGCGGCATAATCATGCTCCCTGCTCAAATTCCGTTTGGATGCGCCCATTCTAACCTATGGCCGATTTTCCATCAATGGAAAATCGGCCAATCGGTTGTTCTGATGAGGTCGCTACAGCACATTGGATGGATGATATCGTTCGATTGTTGTGCTAGACTATTTGCGTGGACATAATTCAAGCATACAAGTGGTTTCCGTCGGAAAGCGATTGTATTTCTTAATCTTGAGAATTTGAAGCGGGTGGGTAAGTCCGTCTGTTCGCATTGTCAGGTCAGTCGATCAACTCCATCCATACTCACTATTGGCTGTCTCGCCATATTCGGAGATGAGGAAACCAAATGCGTACTTTGCTTCTCTGCACGGCGCCGTTTGTTGTCGTCGCCGCCATCTGCTTTGCCGCCGTTCGGTTCACCGGCGGCGCTATGAATGTGGACAAAGACTGGCGGCAATGGGGATTTAGCGTCTACCAAATGCAGGCAATCGCCTGCCGTCCAAATGGAGCAACTAATTTCACTCTACCGGGACATTACGTTCAGGCTGGGCCTGTCACAATCTGGACCAAGTATTGATCTTTGATTGCGGTATTCCAGCAAGACCGCCCGGCGAATTTATTCGCCGGGCGTCTTACGTTTGTTGAGCTTATTCTTGGACGCTTAACCCGTTTCCGTGCTCTTTAACGCCCACCAAACCAGCACTGGCTGAAAGAACAGCCGCAGGAACCGCTTCCTGTCCGTGTCCAGCCCGAACGCCGATCGGCGGTGGCGATACTGGGAGATGTTGCCCGGAAAGACGGCGATGAAAAAGGCTGCGGCCAGCTTCCCCGCCGCTTCCTGGTATTTTTCGGGAGTGAGAACCAGAGCGCCGCCCAGCGTGATTTCGGCGACGCCGGACAGGAGAACCGTGTCATCCTTGTTGAGCGGCACATCATCTGGTACTTGCGCCTGGAACGGCTTGCGCGCGAATGTGAGGTGGCTAACGCCGGCGAAGATCAGGGCGCTGCCCAGTAAAATCCGAGCGATCTTTTTGATAACGTTTTCATCCATAGTGGATGTCTATACCCGGATTCCGCGCCACCGACAGAACACATTCACATGGCCGATATTCCATAGATGGAAAATCGAACGATCCGTTGTCTTGCGGGAACGCGAAGGATGTGTAAAAATAAAATATCACAAGCAAGCAGACAAAGGGACGAAAATGCGTTATCTGCTCATGTTCGCGGCAGGGATCCCCCTGATCTTTGCCCTCTGGCTGGCGTCCGTGCCGCTGACGGGCGGAACCGTTCGGTATTATCCGGCGCCCGGTCGTGGGATCTTTTCGATCCATCATCACCAGATGCTGGTTTACTGCTGCAGTCCCGGCGCGCCGATCGCGCCTCCGAAACTGGCTCCGGGGCGCCATATACAACTCGGTCCACTTTCGATTGATACTCCATATTGACGGATGGCATGCCGCATCTCTGCTTGACGCCTTTGCCTGGCGAGGCAACAAGCGCCAGGGGTGGGGGTGCAATGCAGAGACTTCAGACAAAGCGCTTGACAAAGCGCTTGACAAAGCGCTTAGGTAGTGTTACTATATTAACACATGATGTTAATATAGTAACAATCCTAGGGAGGGATGCCGATGCCCAGAGCCCCCGGCGATTATTTGAACCCGCGCGAACAGCAGATCATGGAGATCGCGTTTCAGCGCCAGCGCATTACGGCGGCCGAGCTGGAGGAGCTTCTGCCCGGCAGGCCCAGCAACTCGACGGTGCGTACGCAGCTGCGTATTTTGGAGCAGCGCGGGCATTTGACGCATGTGGAGGAGGATGGACGTTTTGTCTACGCCCCCGCCACCCCCCGCGCCAGCGCCGCGATGGCCGCGCTGGACGGTGTTTTGAAGACATTCTTCCAAGGCTCCGTCGAGCAGGCGTTTCTGACCCTGCTTTCCCGTCGTGAGGCCAAGCTGAGCCCGGAAGAGCTTGCGCGGCTCACACAGATCATTGAAGACGCCAAGGCTGAGGACGCGTCGAACGGATAGTTCGCCAAAGAGGCATTTCCATGGACCTTCGCTTACTATTTCCCGCTCCCGACACTGCGGGCGCTTATCTCCTTGCCCAGGCTGTCAAAGGCGCGCTGATCTTGGGCGCGGCGGGCGCGATCGTCTTCGCCATGCGCCGCGGGTCAGCATCTATGCGGCATCTGGTCTGGCTTCTAGCGATCGCGGGCGTGCTCGCCGCGCCGCTGCTGTCCCTGGTCGCGCCGCCGCTGCGGCTGTCCAAGGCGTATGCCCCTTCCTCGCAAGCGACTGCCGGATCGCCAGCGGCGATGGCGCTCGACCCAATCTTTGCGCCGCCCCAAGCGTCGGCAATGAAGACGCCGGCGTCCGGCCCACTCCCGACGTCCGGCGCGATTTCGAACGCCGCGCCGGGAGTCGTTCCCGGCAAGTCCACGCCGGCCGTCCCCGTCATCACGCCGCGCTGGCCGGCGGCGGACGCCGCCATGAACCTTCGCCTGCGGCTGATCATGGCTGTTTGGGCGATCGTCGCTCTCGCCGCGTTGATTCGGCTCGCCGCCGGTTTTGCGCTGGCGGGGCGGGCGGCGAGCCGCTGCCCGCTCGTGACCAATCCCGTTTTGCTGGCGGAGATGGAGACATTGTCCCAGGAGGCGGGAGTTGGCCGGCGCGGCGTGGAGCTCCGTCAAAGCACAATCGCCATACCGATGACAACAGGGCTGCTGCGCCCCATCGTGCTGCTGCCGATGGGCGCCGAAGCATGGCCCGTCGATCTGCGGACGGCCGCCCTGCGTCATGAACTGGCGCACATCGCCCGCCGGGACTGGGCCTGGCATGCGCTTGCGGGCGTTGTCTGTGCGCTGCACTGGTTCAACCCAATGGCATGGGTAGCCGCACGGCAGATACGCGAGGAAAGTGAGCGCGCCTGCGACGACGCCGTGCTCGCCGCCGGAACGCGCCCCACGGACTACGCGGAGCATCTGCTGGCGATCGCCAAGCAGCTGTCGCCGCCCGAAGCGTCCCGGCCAGGAGCCGCCATCGCGATGGCCCAGCGTCCCTTCGTCGAAGCCCGGATGCGCGCGATCCTGCACACCGGGCTCGACCGGAGCGCGCTGAACCGCCGCCGCACACTGGCGTCTCTGCTTGCGGCCGTCCTGCTGCTTGCGCCGGTCGCCGCCCTGCGCACCGCCGCCCAGGACCAGTTCGAGGCGAGGGCGCAGCGCGGTAAACTGCCGGATCAGGGGCTGTTAGAATCGCAAATGCGACGGAGGAAACCTGTGATCACCGCCGTTCAGGCTCAGGAAAAGGCCCTGCAAGAGCTCCTTATGATGCGGAGGATGCTTTCGTCAGATGCGCGTCCACACCCCTCCGAAGGATGGACGCCGCGTGAGGTGAAACAGGTCTGGATCGCGCAGCGTAACTCCCGCATCGCGCCGCCGGTCAACGGCGTGACGGACGCGCCTCACGGAGCGCCCCAAGAGGCGCCGTCGCCGCCGGTTCTGGCCTGGCGATGTTTCTTCACCAATGCGTACGGAGACGGCGCATGGATCACGATCGACTGCGCCACCGGCAAGTACGATGCGAACGGATTGGGCGTCCCCTTCAATGCGCCGAGTCCCAAGATACTGACGACGCCGGCCAAGGTCGTGATCGGCCGCTACATCGCCGCCCAGACGCTTCCTGCCTACAAACACCTGTCAGCGACATCCCGCTCGCCGAAGTACAAGATCACGCTCGCGGAGATTTACGCCCCGATCAGCCAGCTGACGAAAATGGGCTTCGACGCCTCGCTGCCCAGTCTGCATGACGCCCAGGGATCGGACGAAGCGGCTGCCGCAAAGCTGATAGAGGCGGCTCGCGCCGGCAAGCTGCGTCTTCAAAAAGGCCAAACGGCGGTGGTTCCGGTCGGCGGCGTGTGGAGCTACACCCAAATCCGCGACGTGCTCTGCACGGACAGCGTGTATTGGGCGCCGGATCCCGTACCGCAAAAGATCAAAATGAAAATCTCGATCACGCCGTTTTTCGACACGATAGCGCCCGGCGGACCGATGTTTCAGTGTGACGAAAACGTCACGCCTCTCGGCAAGGGCGACAAACCGCAGATCTCCGGGTTTGGCCCGGTCACCAGCAGCAGCAGCGGACACGAAAACGTCTGGCGGATCTTGCTCGCGACCCCAGAGGAGCAGTATAGTTACGTGACGCGCACGCCAGGCGAGATCAAGACCGAAGGCGTCATGCATCTCTTATTGGGCAAGGCGGAGAAAGTAAATTGACGGCGGGCAACACAGAGGCTGCCCATTATTTATATATGCGCAATGCGCCGGTGGTTGATGCGTTTTGCCTCACTCTCCATCCACCTCTTCCACGCTCCCACGCCGATACTCGCGGGGGCTGACGCCCACGATCTGCTTGAACCGTTTGGAAAAATGGAACTCGTCCGAAAAGCCCAGGTGCGCGGCGATGCGCTGATGGGTCATCGTCGTCAGCTTGAGTAAACGGCAGGCGACCGCGAGGCGGCGCTGGGTACGATAAAGACCGGGCGAAACGCCGAACTGCTTTTGGAAGCCCTTGCGGAAGGTTTCGTAGGACAATCCCAGCTCATTGGCCACCGCCTGGAGATCGATTTCGATTTCGAGTTCCGCGTCCAGCGTCGCCTTCGCCGTCGCAAGCCATGCGGGCGTGCCGTGTTCGGGCGGCGGCGCATTATCGAGGGCGGAGATTTCCAACAGCAGCGCCAGCAGTCGGCTGACCTCCGCCCCTTTCTCCACCGGCGACTGAGATGACGGCGACGCTACGATCGACAGCAGACGAGCCTGCCAGAGATCGATCGGCTCCAGGTGGCGCACCGGGCGCGCCGAGTTCAAGACGCCCCGCGCAAGGCACAGATCGAAGATGGGGCCGTCGAAGATCAAGTAGCATTCGCTCCAGTACCGCCCCGGCCGGGTCGTGTACCGATGCGGCAGCTCTGGGGTTACCAGCACGAGATCGCCCGGAACGATGCGATGCCGATAGCCGTTCGCATCACGGTACTCCCCCGTCCCCTCCAGGAAGTACGCGAGCGCGTAATTCCCGTACACCCGAAAAACACCCCGCTCGGTTCCGGTCCCATTGTGGATCACGCCCAGACCGGTGATCTGGCCGAGCGGGGTGGGGATATCGTTGAAGTATAAGATCTGTGATTGCAGTGGATGCAGCGCCATAGCGCACTTTACCATAGCAGACAAGTATTTCGCCACTTTCACCATGGCGCGCAGAGATATTCCCACTTATAATACATTTAGATTTAGGCCCTTGTCCCGATTCGCCCCCCCTGCCCCCCAATCCTGGGGAGGAGAAGATGCCCCCCGACCCCCACAAGGGGTGTAGACCATAAAATCGATCGCGTGGCAGAGATTCAATCTTCGTCGCGCATTCGATAATATGCACTTACCCCCATTGGGGGCCAGGGGGGCCTAACTCCTCTCCCAGAATTGGGAGAGGGGGCTGGGGGGTGAGGGCCGCAGGACATCAAAGGAAGAATACGCATGAACACTCAAGTGACGCCGGATCAGATCGCGTTTTATCAGGAAAACGGATATATTGTTCTGGAGAACTTCTTGACTCCGGATGACCTCGAGCGCTGGCGCTGGGCGACGGACGAGTCCGTGGCGCAGCGATTGGGGTCCGTGAATCCTGAATTGGTCAATCAGGGGAGCTCCGAGGCTTATTTCGCGATGGTGTTCACACAGTGCCTCAAGCTGGCGGACAGCCATCCGGGCATGCACGAAATCATGCACGATCCCGCGCTGGGACGGGTGGCGGGAACCCTCGCCCGCGTGGACGGAATTCGCATTTGGCACGATCAGGCCCTGATCAAGCCGCCCTACGGCAACCCGACGGGCTGGCATCTGGACAACCCGTACTGGTCGTTCTCGTCGCGCAGCTCCATCTCGATCTGGGTCGCGCTCGACGACGCCACGCTCTCCAACGGCTGCCTGTACTACCTGCCGGGCACGCATAAGACCGCGCGCTACGAAACGGTCGATATCGGAAAGAAGCTGGGCGGATTGTTCGATGTGTATCCCGAATGGCGCGCGATCGAACCCGTCGCCACTCCCTGCAAAGCCGGCTCCGTCGTGTTTCATAACGGGCTGACGGCGCACGGCGCGGGCGCGAACATGACCAACAAGCCTCGGCGCGCCATGACCTGCGCTTATATGCCCGACGGCTCGACCTTCAATGGAACCAAGAACATCCTGCCGACCGAGTACTTCGAATCGCTCACAGTCGGCGATCTCTTAAACGACGACAAGATGAACCCGCTGATCTGGCGCGCTTAATCGACTCTGATCGAAACGACGAACGGAACACGGATCTTTCATGACTCACTTTTCTCGATGGACCGCCGCGCTTGTTCTTCTTGTCGCGGCGGGCGCCCCGCACGCCTGGGCCGCCCCCGCTGGGACCGTGACGCAGGACAGCGCGGCGCGGACCGTGACCATGGCCGACGCGCAGGGCGCCCTGCGCATCCGCCTGAACTACGCCGACCGCTGCTTTCTCGACCGTGTGGAGGTGGACGGCCGGGAAACGGTCGCCCCGGACACCGGCGTGGCCTCCGGGATTCTCGCGGGCGGCCAGTGGTCCACCACGCGATCCGGCGTCGCCGCGCCGAAAGTGCGCGTGACGGGAAGCGTGGTGGAGGTCGATGGGATCGCGTTCGGCGCGGGCGGCGTGGCGGTGCGGGAAGAGTGGCGCTTCACGGTCAAGGCCGATGGGATCGATTGGCGTATCCTCCGAAAGTATCCGTCGGGCGCCCAGATTGAAGACACGATGCTGCCGGGCTGGGACTTCGCCAATATGGAGACCTGGACCGGCGGCGTTCTGGACACCGGCGGCGTCGCCTGGGGCCACCTGCTCGGCGAGTACTCCACCTACGGCGCGCACGCCAACGCCGTCACCTTCTGGAAACCGGGCCAGCGCGACGCCCTGCGGATCACCACGGCTCCGGCGGGAGATCTGCACGTCGCCTCCCGGTTCACCCGCCAGCCGTCGGGCATCTTTTCGTATGTCCAGTCGGCGGCCCCGCAAGAGATCGTTCCGAAGCACGGCCTGCGCCGCTATCTCGGGTCCGGCGCGGACCTGTGGGCGTCCATCGCGGTTCAGCCCGCGTCCGTGCAGGTGGACATGAAGATTGAGGCGCTCGATTACGCCCAAACCTACGGACGCGGCGTGCTTCCCGGGATCGATGAAGCCGCCGTGTCCCAGCTTTTGAACACCATCGGACGGTACGGCGTGATCGACCGGGGCATCGTGAGCGGCAACGGCTGGGTGACGGGCTTTGTCTGCCTGCACGAGCCGTTCTACGGAGCGCTCGCCGCCACGGTCGCCGATCCAAACTACACCGCCGGCCTCGCGAAATCCCTGGACAGCTGGCGCGACCACGCCCTCCAGCCGGACGGCCGTTTGAAAACGCGCTGGGTCTATGAAAACGGCATGGACAACATGGTCCCCGGCAGCTATGATCCGCAATCGGGTTATTACGACTGCGGCTGGGGCGCCCTGGTCGATTCCCAGCCCGATTACCCGATCAACGTCTCGGAAACGTTCGATCTGAACGGCGATCTGAAATGGCTGCGCAGCCACAAAGAATCCTGCGAGCGCGCGCTTGACTGGATGCTCGCCCGGGACTTAGATCATAGCGGCCTCATGACGATGATGACGGACTCGCACACGGACCGCAAGTCCAGCGACTGGATCGACATCGTCTTCGCATGCGGCAAGAACGCCCTGGTCAATGTCGAGATGTACCACGCGCTGATTCTGTGGGCCGAGCGCGAGGACATCTTGGGCGACAAGGCCCAGGCCGCGCGCTACCGGGCGGCGGCGTCCCGGCTGCAAAAGGCGTTCGTCCGCCCGGTCTCCCAGGGCGGCTTCTGGGACCAGGGCAAGGGCTGCTTTGTCTACTGGCTGGAAAAGGACGGCTCCGCGCACGGCGACAACCTCGTCACCCCGGTCAACTTCTGCGCCATCGCCTACGGTGTCTGTAATGCCGATCAGCGCAAGACGATCCTCGACAACATCGACTCACGGATGCAGCGCGAGGGGCTGTTCCACTGGCCTCTGTGCTTCACCCCCTTTGCCCCGGAAGACTGCATGGGCATGCAGCCGTTCCCGAGCTACGAGAACGGCGACATCTTTCTCAGCTGGGGCGAACTCGGAGTGCGCGCCTACGCCGACTACAAGCCCGCCATCGCCGTCCATTACGTACGCGCCATTCTGGACCGCTACAAAAAAGACGGCCTCGCCTTCCAGCGCTACCTGCGTAATTCGCAGGACGGAGCGGGCGAAGATATTCTCGCCGGAAACAGCAACACCATCGCCGGGCTGTACCGCGACATCTACGGCATCCGTCCCCAGTGGAACCGCCTGATGCTGGACCCGCATCTGACGCCCGACCTCGCGGGCGCCCGCCTCCATTACGATCTTCGGGGCCAGCGCTACGACCTTCAATTGGACGCCCGAAAAACCACGGTGACCGTGGACGACGCCGCCGTCCAATCCCCCGGCGCCTTCGCCCTGCGCGCCGATCGCGCCCAATTGACCTATTACGCCGGCGCCGCCGACCGTCCCGCCCTGCGGATCACGCGTCCCCCGTCCCAGCCGATCCGCCTCGACATCACCGCATGGCCGACCACCGGCGACGGCCCGCGCCGCTGGACGGAGACGATCCTCGGCAAAGGAGCGCCCGTCCGCCATGTCGTTTCCGGTCTGGCGCCAAAGAAGGTCTACGCATTGTCCATCGGCAGCGGCGCTCCGACGATGGTGACGGCGAATGCGCGGGGGGACATTGCGTTTGGGGGCGCGGCCAAGAAGACCACCGCCTTCGCCCTGCGGCCGATTTCGTCCACGCGTGGATAGGTTTTCGACACGAGAAGCGCCGACGTCGCCTGCCGTTAGCGTAATGCCCGGCGAATAAGACGTCCGGCGAATGCTAAACGCCCGGCGACTTCACGGAGAAATTTTGCTGGGCGCGATGAGTTCTGGGTATATCCCAGCATGCATACAACGAGTTCTTCCTCGGACGCTATTCTGGACGGCGCGCATCGTGCGGCGCGCCACGCCGCGCCCTGGGTGGTTCGGCTGGCGCGGCTGGGCTTGGCGACCAAGGGCGTGGTGTATCTGCTGATCGGGATGCTGGCGGTATTCGCCGCCGCTCACGCGGGCGGGGGGATGATGGACGCTTATGGGGCCGCCAACGTGATCGGCGGCGCGCCGTTCGGCAAGGCGCTGCTGGGTCTGGCGGGCGTGGGCCTGGCGGGGTATTCGCTGTGGCGGCTGATCATGGGGGCGTGGAACCCTGAGGGGGAGCCGCAAAGCGTGAAGGGGTATCTGCGGCGGTTCGGCTACCTGTGCAGCGCGGCGGCTTACGGAGGCGTGGCCGTCGGCGCATTCAAGGTGCTGAGGGGCGCCGAGAAGCATTTGAGCGACCATACGACACAGAGCCATGTCGCGCGTCTGCTTGCGGGACCGCTGGGCTGGCAGCTGACGACCCTGGCGGGGGGCGCTGTCCTGGTCGCGGCGCTGGCGCAGTTTCTAGAGGCTTATCAGGCAAACTTCCAAAAGCTTCTGGAGATCGACGGACGCCGCCGCCGATTTGTCGTCCCTCTTGCGCGCCTTGGACTGGCGGCCCGGGGCGTCGTCTTCGGCGTCATCGGTCTGTTTTTGATCCAGGCCGGCCTTCAGCAGAACGCCGAGCGCGCCAAAGGCATTGGCGGCGCGCTCAAAGCCCTGTCCCACCAAATCCTCGGCCCCGCGCTTCTCGGCGCCGTCGCCGCCGGACTGATCGCCTATGGAATCTCCATGCTCGTCGAATCCCGCTACAGACGAATTTCGGTATGACGAACGGAAGCTCAATGGGGAGAATCGCCGCCCGCTTCCCGCCACTGGCGCAGGGACTCGATCGTGCGGTTCATTTCTTCTGCGCCGCGCCGTTGATCCTCGGCGACACTGCTCTGTTCCTGGGCCAGCTTTTTTTGGCTGTCGGCAACGTCACGCTGCAATTCCGCGACCCGGCGCTGATCCTCGGTCACCCGGCGCTGATGCTCTGCGACCTCGCGCAGCGCTTCGCGCTGTTCCCGGTGAACCTCCGTCACGGATCGGTGAAGCTCTTCGATCATCCGGAGGTTTTCGTCGTTCACGCGGTCGTGCTCGGCGTCCTCGCGGTCTGTCTCGGCCCTCGTTCTCAGGCCTTCGGCGTCGATGCGAACTTCCTCCGCCAGCGCCCGCTCGTGTTCGGCCGCGTCGCGCTCCTCCTCCGCGTCGGATACAACAGCTTCCGTGGTTTTGTTTTGCATTTGGCGCCTCCACTGCCATCATACCATTGAACGCGGCTCTTGGCGTTGGTCTGCCTAACCCCCCGCCGAAGTTTACTTCGGCGGGGGGTT
>NZ_JBDSQY010000159.1:0-16283 GCF_039929585.1 Capsulimonas sp. | reverse complement strand
ATGAAAACCCAAGGACAACAGCCTATTTTGTCCGTCCGGCACGGACGGTTAGCGCTTCGCTCTCAGACGTGGGTTTCATACCCGCGGGTCCTAATAGCGTGGGTTTTATACCCGCGATTCCTGCTCTGGATTTGATTACTTCCCCAGTTTCCCATCCACATCCTCTGCCCCATAAGCCGTTAGCAGAGCACCTTCGGCGGCGCGGGCGGCGGCGGTGGGCGGGGCGGGGGCGTCGCTGGGGAGCAGTCCCGAGAGGTTGCCGGCCCCCGAATGGGGCGTCCCGATGCCTGCGATGGGGGGAGCGAGGGCGCGGACGTTTGCGAGAATGGACGTGGGGGTCATTTTGGGCGCTCGGGAGAGCAGCGAGTTTACGTCCTTGGTCTGGGCTTCGAGGGAGGCTTTGGTCAAGGGGGCGGCGCGGCGCGCGGCGATGGCGCGGCCGAGCTCCAGCGCCCAGAGCGATTCGTCGCCGCCCTGCAGCTTGAGAATCGGTGTCAGGTTGAATTGCAGGCTGGTGAGATTCTCCTGAACGGTGCGCGATTCATCGATGGTCCCAAGGATCGCAGCGACACGCTTGTCCTTGCTTTCCTTTTTCTTGCCCGAAGGGAGGGGCGCTGAAAGCATCTTAGACAGCGGCGAGATCGATTGCAGCGCTTTTTCCGGCCCTTCGATTTTGACGAGGTCGTCCAGAGCCAGCGTGACGGTGTTCGCTTCGAACTTTCGCAGGGCGATCGACTGGGCCTCCAGGCTGTCGACATACTTCTCGGTGGCTTCGCCTTCGTCGATGGAGGAAAGGCCCTGAACGTCGGCCAGGTAACGCCGCTGCCGTTCGGTGAGAAATTGCAGGGAATAGCCTAGACGCAGGGCCGCCTTTTGCACGGTCGTCGGCGCGGAGGCGGCAATCGGCGTCTGGTTCGTTACAAGGGGCAATGTCTCTGTCTCGTTTCCCGCCGCAAGGCTGAGGTGAGGAGCGCCAAGCAGGGCCGCCGCAGCCAGGGCGAGGGTGAATTTATTAAAGTTCATCGACGGTGATATTCCCATTCGTGTAAATACAGATTTCGGAGGCGACGCGCAGGGCCTTTTCGGCGATCTCACGCGCGGACAGATCCGTGTTCTCCAGCAGCGCCTTGGCGGCGGCCTGCGCGTACGGCCCGCCGCTGCCGATGGCGGCGATGCCGTCGTCGGTCTCCAGCACGTTGCCGTCCCCAGAAATCACGAGCAAGTATTCCGGGTCGGCGACGATCATCAAGGCTTCGAAGCGCCGTAAGACCCGATCCGAGCGCCACTCCTTGGCGAAGTCGATCACGGCGCGGCGCAGATTGCCGTTGACGCCTTCCAAAATGGCCTCAAAGCGATCGGCCAGCGCCTGGGCGTCGGCGGCGCTTCCGGCGAAGCCCGTGAGGATCTTTCCGTTGTACAATCGCCGTATTTTTTTCGCGGTGTTTTTCATCACCGTTTTGTCCAAAGTCACCTGGCCGTCGCCCGCAATGGCGACCTTGCCGTTCCGTTTCACGCCCACGATTGTGGTGGCGTGCATCTTCACTTCCATGCAAATTTCTCCTGGCGAACACCCCTCTGGGCGTCCGATATTGGCGCATTGACAGTTCACCGGCTAACTGGTATAATCCTGTTTTAGAGATTGCGGAGTTTTTCACAATGTCCGGCGCCACTTCTCAAAACCTGTCTCACATCCCCGTTCTGGACCTGCCGACGACCCCGGCGGAGAAGGCGCGGTATGTGCGGGGGATGTTCGACGACATCGCGCATCGTTACGACCTTCTGAACACGGTTTTGTCCGCCGGCATTCACCATTCCTGGCGAACCTTCGCCACCCGATGCGCCGCGCTTCAGCCCGGCGACCGGGTTCTCGATCTGTGTACGGGCACCGGCGATTGGACCGTCCTGCTGCGGCGTGTCGTTGGCAAACGGGGCCAGGTTGTCGGTATCGATTTCTCCCTTCCCATGCTGCAAAGCGGCGTTCGTAAATTTGAAGAAGCCAAGGCGCAGTTCGCGCAGGGCGACGCCGTGCGGCTTCCTATTACTTCGGGGATCTTCGACGCCGTGACGGTCGCGTTCGGAATTCGCAATGTTGCGGAGATCGATCGCGCATTCGTGGAGATCGCGCGGGTGCTGAAACCGGGCGGACGGGTGGTCTGTCTGGAGTTCGCGACTCCGCATCCCGGATTGTTTCAAAAGTTCTACTCCCTGCACTCGCGTTATGTGATGCCGCGCCTGGGCGGCGCCCTTAGCGGCCGTCCCGACGCTTATACATACTTACCGGAATCAGTCATCCGTTTCAAAACGCGCGAAGAACTTGCAAAGATTATGCGCGACGCGGGACTTAGCCCCGTACGGTATGTCGATTTGACCTTCGGTCTGGTCTGTGTCCATGTGGGACAAAAGCCGGACGCCGCGTGAGCGGACTCTCAGAAAGCACGGCGATGAGCGCACCCGCAACCAGCCCGCCTTCCACGGCGGAAGATCCCCTCAGCCAAAAGCCGGCCGGCGAGACCAGTTTCCTGGACCCGGTTCTGGACGATCTCGCGGCGGTCGAGATCCTTCTCAATGAAGAGATCCGGTCCGACGTGCGCGCGGCTTACGCAATCTCTGGTCATACCCTTTCCGCCGGCGGTAAGCGCCTGCGCCCCGCGCTGCTCGTGCTTTCGGCTCGCGCCGCGCAGCACTCTTTTCCGACGCGCACCATTACGGCATCGGCGTCCGCCGCCGAACTCATTCATATGGCGTCACTGATCCATGACGATGTCGTGGACAACGCCGTTGAGCGCCGCGGCCGTCCCACAGCGAACGCCGCCTACGGCAATCAGATCAGCGTTCTCGTCGGCGATTATCTTCTGGCGAAGAGCATCTATCTCGCGGCTCGCGAAGGCAACATTGATGTTATTCGGGTGTTCAGCAATGTCACCATCGGCCTGAGTGAGGGGGAAGTCCTTCAGATCACGGCGAAGGGCGACGTGGACACGACGGAAGAGACGTATCGCAAGATCATTGAGAAGAAGACCGCCGGCTTTATCGCGGGTTGCTGCGAGATCGGCGGCATGCTGGCTGAGGCTCCGGCGGCTTCCATCGCGGCGCTGGCGTCGTATGGCATGAACTGTGGCCTCGCTTTCCAGATCGCCGACGACCTGCTCGACTATACTGGCGACCCCAAAGTGACCGGCAAGGCGCTGGACGGTGATCTGCGCGAAGGCAAGATGACCCTGCCGCTGATCCTCGCCGTGCGCGACGCGAGCGACGCCGAGCGCGACCAATTGATGCAGACGCTGCAAACGCCCGAGGATCTGACCGATGTCGACATCGCGCGCGTACACCGAGCGATCGAAAACTGCGATGGTTACCGGCGCACGATGGAAGCGGCGCACGCGTATGCCCAGAGCGCGAAAGACGCCCTGATCGCCCTTCCTCCCTCCATCTACCGCGACTCCCTGGCGGCTCTTGCCGATTACGCCGTCACGCGGCAGCGATAATTGAGCGCTGAGAATTTCAGTCTCTGAGTGCGATCCGGGTATCATTATCGGTGATGCGCGAACCCTTTTCCCCGCCAGATCCGTTGAACGCTTCAGGAGGCTGACCATGCCCGTTGGTAAATGGACGTTCGACAATCCCGTCATTGCGAAAGAGCTGCGCGGACGCATGCGCGGCCCGCGCGCGTACTGGATGCTGCTCTTCTACCTGCTGCTGCTTTCCATCGCCACATTAATCTCCTATTACGCCTGGTGGCGCACCCACAGTTCGTCGCTGGAGTTCGGAGGCGCCACGAGCAGTTTTACCGCCGGACGCGACTTTTACATGGTCCTGTTCGTGGTTCAGGCGTGTCTGATCGCTCTGATCTCACCGGCGCTGACGTCCGGGGCGATTTCGATCGAACGTGAGCAGCGGACGCTGGAGATGCTCCAATGCACGACGCTCAAGCCGCGCTCGCTGGTCGCCGGGAAACTGGTCGCCTCACTCTCCTATGTCGTTTTGCTTCTGACCTCATCAATCCCATTGATCTCGATCTGTTTTCTTTTGGGAGGAGTCTCACCGGAAGAAGTGGGCGGCGCCTATCTGATGCTGATCTGTGATGCGTTCTTCTTTGGCTCCGTGGCTCTCTGCTGGTCTGTTTACGCCGCGAACACCGTCACGTCCGTGATCTTCTCTTATCTGACGCTGATTGTGTTCTTCGTGCTGTCGCTGCCGTCCGCTATTGCCGGAATGTCCAGTGGGGCGTCGCAGCACTGGATGTCTTCTCTCAATCCGGTGGGGGCGTTATCGGCCTCGGGAACGGAAGCCTGGTACGCGCTGCACGCGCCGTCCTGGCTGCTCGCCGTGCTGGTGAATGGGGGCTTGGCGCTGCTGGCGTGCTGGCTCGGCGTGCATCGTTTGGAGGATGAAGGATCACGGCGCACGCTGGGGCTGCGCTGCTACGTATTCGCCCTGATCGCTGGGTTGCTGATCATCGTGGACGGCGGCATTCTGGGGATGCTGACGAATGGGAATGGCGATCGCGCCGCATTCCTTGCGTTTGCCGGCGTCTCGGCTCTGCTGCTGTTCCTGCCGACACTCGTCACGGGGGATTACCGGGATTTCGATCAGCATTCCGGAGCGCCTCCGCGCCGATGGCTGACATTCGATTTGCGTGACGCGTTCCGCACGGCTTCGCTGCGCTCCGTGTTTCCCACGGCGGTTGTCACCGGCGTCGTCGCCTCGGTCGCCAGTATGATCGCCTGGGCGATCTGGCTGAAGTCCGCCCCGACGGGAATGCAGCAGATCGCACATCAGCCCGTTTTTCCGGTGGCGATGATCGTCCCAATCTTGGCGCTAACGATCACGACCTGCGTCTTTGTCGCCGCCATGGGACTGTTTCTGTCCGTGCTCCTGCGAAACCGCTGGGGAGCGCTGTGTTTAACGTATGTGGCGATCTTCCTGGTGATGGCCGCTCCGGCGATTTCCTATGCGGGTCTTAACACCGAGGATGCGGCGCGTGTGGCGCACGATCCCGGTATCTATCTGATGTATCTCACGCCGCTTACGGCCGTTCTGGACTTTGCCGAGATGCAGACCTCAAACGCCCATATGGAGGTCGGCGCCTATCTGCCGCTTTATGGCAGCGGCTTTGTCTGGGGCATCACGTCCGTGGCCTATCTTCTCCTCGCCGCCGCACTGACGGCCATTTCGCGGCGGATTTACTCGCGGCGAGCCGCCGGCGAGACCGTCGCCGCCGCGAAGGCCGAAGCCCGCGCGCAGGCGGAAAAAGCCGCAAAAACAACCGCCGCCGCGTAAAACGCGGCGGCGGTATTCTCTATCTCTCCGAAATCTTTAAAACAGCTCTTAAAACTTCTTGATCGCTAGCAGCACGCGTCCCAGAATGGCTACATCCTGGCTGAAGATGGGCTCGAAGTCCGGGTTCTGTGGCTGCAGGCGCACGCCGTCTTTTTCCCCGTAGAACGTCTTCACGGTCGCGTCGTCGCCGATCAGGGCGACGACGATCTCGCCGTCGCGCGCCGTGGTCTGCTTGCGGGCGATCACGATATCCCCATTATCAATCCCGGCGTTGACCATCGACCGCCCAGAGACTTCGAGGGCGAACAGATCCCGCCCGTTTTCCGAGCCGCGCGGAAGCAGCGAGAGGGGCAGGGGAAGCATCTCGGGAGAATCCGATTGCTCGGCCAGCATGGGAGCGCCGCCGGCCACTTTTCCCAGCAGCGGCACGCAAATCGCACGGCCGAGCTGCATGGGCGAGCCCTCGTCCATTAATTCGATTCCACGTTTGTAGCGATCTCGCCGAATATAACCTTTGAGTTCGAGATTATCCAGATGTTTTTTTACGGTGCAGCTGGAGCTCAAGTTGACCAAAGCGCCGATTTCGCGCACGGTGGGGGCATGTCCGCGTATTTCGATCTGCTGTCGAATGACAGCGAGTATGTCTTGCTGTTTTTCGGTTAAAGTAGTCATTAAGGAACCTCATAGAGTGCAAAAGAGGCGGAATAAGTGCATATAACGCTAGTATACCCCCAAATACGCAAGCGATCACACAAAAGTTTCTTTTTTTATCGCCATGGGGATAACTTTTCTTGACTCGGGAGCCGTTCTTTGGTATACTCTGAGGGCGGCGAACATTAGTTTGCCCGAAACATTAGTTTGCTGTGTTGATGAACTGTTGAGGAGACTTCCGATGGGTGCTTTGAGAATTGATTTATGTGAGAATGTCGCTGGAACCGAGCAGGAAGCATGTGTCTCGGCGCCTCGGCTGGTGCTAACGAACTTTGAAGAATTGCAGCCTGAACTCCCGAAGGCGGCGCCCGCGAAAACCGGCGCGCGCTCTCGCCGCGCGGCCCGCAAGCGCCGCGATGGTTACTGGCTGTCGGCCGTTATGGTCACCCTTGTGATGGCGAGCGTCGGCGGTGCCTGGAACTCTCTGGCGCATTCGCGCACGGAGCTTGCCCCCGAGACCATTACGGTCACCGTCACTCCCGGTGACTCGCTTTGGAAATACGCCAAGCGCTACGGATCACAGGATACGTACATCCTGGATCGTGTCAACGACTTGGCCCGCGCGAACTCCCTATCGAGCCACGCGGCCTTGGTCCCAGGCCAGCACTTGAAGGTCACTGTCACCAACCCCGTCGAACTGGCGAAGCTGGAGACGGCTCGGGAGACGAAACTCGCCCGGCGATAATTGAGAAATTGAATTGCAAAACACCCCGCCTGTCATTCTGATAGGCGGGGTGTTTTGTTGGCGCCCTGGGAAGGTAACAACATAGCCTGCCCGATCCGACTCACTTCAGTGCTTTTGTAGTCGGTAGATGTAGACGGCCTCTTTAGGATCCGTCACCTTGAGAGGCTTAAAGGAGTGATAGATTAGCTCGCTACGGTTCGATTCGTCCCCGAACACATTCAGCCTTGCCGCCAGCGGGTAGTGAAAGCTTATCATCTTCCCGTCAACCAGGTGAGGTCGACAGAAATACTTTAACGTCGACGGTTGGTCGATCTCGGGACCATAGAAAACAATCCAATCGGGATAAGTATCGTCCCGGCGGAGTGGGGCATGAAGCTTGTTCACTGTTTCCTTCGGCAAAGCGCATCGATCGTCGAGCAGCGCCCCTGTTCGGATGAAGTCGCCGTCATAGAAATCCATCGTCGTCGCGTGGGAGTTCGGATAAGGCGTCACAACATCGTCCCGATGGGCATTGTTTCTGAGGAAGCGCGATACGGCCGCGTCAGCGGTTTCGTAGGGATGAGTAATTTCCACCACATACGCCGGCAAAAGCGAGTCTGGGTTATCCGTGGCTGGGGCTATGCGTGGAGACAGCGGCGTAAGAGTCGTGAGATTTGTACAGATGACAAGTAAAAACAGTCCAATCGACGTGGGTTTGGAAATGCGGTAGACCATCCAGACAAAAACGCCGCAGAGGCCTGTCAGGAAGGGCAATATTGGACTGAAATACCGCACGATCGCCACAGACCACGATACTTGGCTCGGTGCGCAGAGCATTCCTTGAAAGATCGCATAGCACAGAATAATCGCGCCCCATTCGACGATGCGCGTGGCGACGGGGGCGACACCCTCGTCGTTTCGTCGATAGCGCATCAGAAAAATGAGACCGATTGCACATGTCCATGGGAAGCAATTCGTGAGATTGAGATCTCTGAGGTTGAGCCAGATCAGCCACAAACGCGTTGGCATAGCGGACGGCGCCTGTGGCGTTCGTCCGTAAGCCCATAAGTGATTGGCGACGACAAAGGGGAGCGTGGCGACAAGGAATATGAGAGCCGCAACGCCGATCTTCGTCCAGTCTGGCTTCGTAAACGCCTTGAGGTGAAACAGAAGATGAGTTACGGCGAGCGCTAGAATGAACGCCAATCCGCCCAGCAGATGGCCGTAGAACAGCAATATCGCCCAAACGGAGAGACCTAAGGCAGCCTTCCAGGACCGATCGGCGCAAAATCGTCGATAACAATAGTAGGCGCCGATCGAAAAGAAGCTGACTTCCGTGTAGTAGCGCGCGGTTCTCGCGTTCAGTAGGTACTGCACCGAGAACGCCAGGAGGGCGAGCGCAAAAAGCGTGAGCGCCCGCCTTTTCGGAAATTCCATCCTGAGCAGAGCGTTGAACGCAATTAATCCCGCAACCCCGAATATCACGGATGGAAGCCTAGCCGACCATGTCGAGATTCCGAATAGCTTGAACGACAGCGCCGCCGCCATGATGTCGAGACTGAACTGAGCTGGCTGCGTGAAGCCGGGATGCAGCAGCGAACCGCTCATGGTGACATAGAGATTTCGCCCATCCCAACAAGACAGATGCCCGGTTTTTAGAAAATTCGAAGCCATGAAGGCGACATACGCTTCATCACTCCAAAAATAGGCGTTGTTCAGCCGGTACAAGGCCAGGATCGCGAAAACTACGACGATTGCGACAGTGAGCGCATTAAACAAATTGTCACGCTTCATGCTTCTTTGCGCCTCGCCAAACACAGAACGTATTGATGCAGAAACGCGAATTCTTCCCAATGAAGCACACGGCCGTTCTTTTCAATCAAGGCGCGAACCTCATCAATGGTGCGGGGGTAACTGCCCCTGTCGTAGCGCCACATGAAGTTGCTCCGAAAGCGTTTCGTGTTCTTAAGCGCATCGAGAAAGACAAATGTGCCTTCCGGCTTCAGGATTCGGTACGATTCACGAAAAAGCGCGTCGATGCATTCCGCTGGGATATGGTGCGAGAGGCACTTGCAAACGACAAGGTCGACGGAGCCGCTTTGGAGAGGGGCGATCGTGGCGTCGGCCAACACGGCGACGCCGTTTGGGTCTTTGGCGATGTAACCGTCGAGCTTGACGGGGTCGATGTCGAGGCAGACATAGAGGGAGCCGTCGACAAAGATCGACTTCAGCAACCCTGTACCCCCGCCGATGTCGATAATGGATTGGGATTTACTGAGCTTTTCGATTTGAATGCCCAGACGCTTCTCAATGGCGCGCGCGCCGACGAGGGCTTGAACGGCATCATAGATGCGTGGGTTGGATACGATTTTGTGTATCGTCGATTTGATCATTGTCACCAGCGTTCGTTTTAGGCTATGTCTTTTTGCGCGCGAGGGCCAAGATGGAGGTTCCTCGGCTCAGTTGATGTCGACCTTTGATGCGTTTCACGTCTCCTTGAAGCGCCCACGTCAAGAGATCGTTCACAAGCGGGACAATGCGCAGTTCGTTCACGCTCATTTGATGCGCGTCTTCGGCCGTGATTTTTTTATCGCCCCGTATCATGGCGGCCATGCGTCGACCGAGCCAAACGAGAGGGTAGAGCGCCGTCATGAACTCGGTCACGTATTCGATTTCGAATCCCGCCTGCGCAAGGCGTTCCGTCAGTTCCGGGATTTCATAGCGCCTGCAGTGATGGGAGGCTGTGTCAAAATAGCTCCAGAGCGACATATGAGCCGGCACGGTGACAAAGAGACTTCCGCCAGGTTTGAGCAGCCCGTAGAGACTGTTGAAAACGCGTCCATCGTCCTCAATGTGCTCGACGACATCGAAGAGGCCGATCATGTCGAACTCCGCTGAGAAAGGCGAATGGTAGACGTCGCCTTGCACCAGCGGCGCGGAGGTTCGAGTACGCGCAAAGGCAAGGCCTTCGATAAACAGATCCATGCCGATGACCGAGCCGCCCGTGCAGACGCTGCTCAGGCGTCGCAGAACGTTGCCCGTCCCGCACCCCACTTCGAGCACGCGATAGCCCTCGCCAAGAGGGGCGACGATTTGTTCTGTCAGCGCCGAAATGATCGTGTTGCGAGACCGGAACCAGAAATGTCGGTCTTCCGCCTCAAACAGCGGGGCAAAATGATCGGGATCATAGCTTTGCCGCGAGATATTGCTCTCGTTTATGTTGGTTGAAGTCGGCATCGTCATTCTGGATATCTGAGAGCCGTTTCGATGACGTACTCCTGCTCCGGCCCAAAGATGTCATAGTACATCGGCAGTCGAAGCAGGCGTTCGCTCACGCTCTCCGTTACCGGGCAATCGCCGATATTGCCGCCGTATTTTCGACCCATCGTCGAGGTGTGCAGAGGCAGGTAATGGAAAACACTCAAGATCTTGTTCTGTCTGAAAAGCGCGATGAGCGCGTCCCGCTCGGCCGGCGTCGGCGTGAGCATGTAGAACATGTGCCACGATTGATCGCAGTAGGGTGGGACGGTGGGAAGCTGGATGCCGAGATTGGAGGCCCAGCCGCCAAGCGCATCGAAGTAGCGTTGCCATATCAAGCGTCGACGCTCCTGAATGCGGTCTCTGGCTTCCAATTGCGCCAGGAGGAAGGCGGCGAGAGCGTCTGATGGCAGATAGCTCGACCCCACATCGACCCACGAATACTTGTCGACCTCGCCCCGAAAGAACTGGCTTCGATTGGTCCCTTTTTCCCGAAGAACCTCCGCACGGTCCGCATAGCGCCGATCGTTGATCAGCAATGCGCCGCCTTCGCCGCAGCTAAAGTTCTTCGTCTCGTGGAAGCTCTGAGTCGCCAAACAGCCGAACGTGCCGAGCTGACGGCCTTTGTATTTCCCAAAAAGGCCATGGGCGTTGTCCTCGACAACGGCGATGCCGCGTGTGTCGGCAATCTCCATGATCGCGTCCATTTCGCATCCAACTCCGGCGTAGTGAACGGGCGCGATTGCCTTTGTGCGGTCGGTAATGAGGGTGGGAAGGATGGATTCGTTCAGGTTCAGCGTGTCCGGCCGAATGTCGCAAAAGACGGGAGTGGCGCCGCGCAGAACGAACGCGTTGACCGTCGAAACAAATGTGAACGAGGGGACAATCACTTCGTCGCCGGGCTGAATATCTAGCAGCAGAGCGCCCATCTCCAGCGCATGCGTGCAGGATGTCGTCAGCAGCGCCTTTGCCGCGCCGACCTCCTCTTCCAAGAGCCGATTGCACTTGCGCGTGAACTCACCATCGCCGGAGATATGCCCGTTGCCGACGGCCTGCGCCATGTAGGCGTACTCGTTGCCGATAATGACGGGACGGTTAAAAGGTATGGCCGGTTGTGTCATGAAGTCGCTATCCGGCAGCGGAGGGTGTGGTGAGCGTCGACAATGGATGCGCCGAGCCGCCGCCATGTTTGGTGAACTGCCAGGTTCGCAAGCTGAGTGCGTATCTCCACTGTCGAGGCGCCTCGTTCTTTCAGCATGGCGAGGGCGGCCTTGACCAGCGCGGTGTAGACGCCGCGTCCCTGATACTCCGGCGCAACGGCGTTCAGCGGGATGGCGGCGACATTGCTCGTCATCGAGACCGTAATGAACCCGGCGATGGCGCCGTCCATCTCATACACGAGAACCTCGTCCGCCATCGTCTTGTTGACCGATTTCACCGCCCACTGACGATAAAGCGATTCCACGCCCGCCGGATGGAAAGCAGGGTCGCAGTTGAACCGATTCGCGTTGTATCGACGGCTGCCGAAGCATTCCGCCGAGATCCGTTCCAGCGCGTCGCTGTCGTCAGAACGAGCCTGCCTGATCGTCGACGTTCTTGGTGCGGCCTCGAAAGTCGCGAGGTCGATTGCGTGGACGATCATCGTATCAGACATGGTAAAGCCCGCATGCTGAAGGACGATCAATGCGAAGCTGTCGCGTGTCTTGACCGGCGCGGTGATATGATCAATGCCGGCCTTGCGGGCGTTCGCAATCACACTCTCGACAAACTCATTGCTCTGGGCGAGTATGTCGAGAGTCAAGGGTGAAAAGCATTCCGGAACGATGATCGGCTCCAGGCGCGCCTCTTCAATACCGAACAGGCGGCTGTCGAAATCAAGCCGAGTCAAAAGGCCGAACCAGTGGCCGAGCGCCGTCGACGTCGTCGCCAGCTTTCCAATTCCTGTCCTGGCGTTCATCGAAAACCGCTTGGCTTCGGCAGGTCGATAGTGGGGTGACTGTGCGAGCGCTCGATCGAAATTCTCAAATTGGTCACTGAAATCAGGCATCAGTTCGGGTGTCCGCCCGTACCGCGTAGGTGGGTCTGTCCATCGTTCGGAAGTGCATTCGCGCAAGATATTCGCCGATAATGCCGAGCGCAAAGAGCTGTGCGCCGGAGAAGATGGCGATGATACTGGCCAAAAATGGGAAGCCCGGAACAACAGAACCGCTGATGAAAAACTGCACGATCACCCAAACCAGGACTATAAAACCGAAAAACGTGAACACCAATCCTACCACGCTGGCAAGTTGAAGCGGCTTCGTGCTGTAGCCCGTTATCATGTTCAAGGCGTGGGTCACAAGATTCCAGAACGTGTAGTTGGAAACTCCCGACTTGCGGGTATCGTGCCGAACGGTAACACTGGAAAATTTTGTCGATGTCCAGGTGAGAAGGACGTCGAGGGAGACATACGGACTTGAATAGCCGGCGAAGCCGCCGCGCAAGAGCGTGCGGAAGGCTCGAAACGCGCTGACGTCCCGGGCGACATCGATGTTCATTGCGTTTTGCAGCGCGAGCTTAGTAACCTGAGACGCTAGGTCACGCCAGAACCCGTGCCGTTCCGAGGCGGGAGTGCCGTAAACCACGTCGAAGCCGGTGTCGAGTTTAGCCAAAAGCTTGGGGATTTCTTCCGGCGGGTGCTGAAGGTCGTCGTCCATCGTCACGGTCGTTGCATATTTTGCCGATCGAATGCCGCAAAGCAACGCGTTGTGCTGCCCATAATTGCGCATCAGATTGATGGCGTGAACAAAGGGGTAAGTTTTCGCCGCCTTTTTCGCCGCCGGCCAGCTTTCGTCTCGACTGCCGTCGTTGACAAGAATGACTTCAAATTCGTCTGTAAGCGTCGGGAGCACGCGTGCCAGTCGCTCCATAAGTTCGGGAAGCATGGCGGCGCTGTTGTAAAGAGGGATTACGACGGAAATAGTGTGTTGTGCGGCCACTTCAGGTGAATGCATAGCGGATTTATTGGGCTCGTCGCAGAAAATTTACGCTTTTTTTCTGAGCGTATGCCTCCTTAATTATACCACAGGTATTGAGCGCCGATTTGTTATCGTGACTCCGGAGCAGGACAACCGCATTTATTAGGAAATATTAGGTGCGGTTGTCCTGGATGCCGAAGGCGTCTTGCCTACGACACTCCGGCTGGCTCACCATCATAGGCCGGCGTCGACTCGCGAACCTCACGGCCCTTGTTTTCTTTCTGGCAAGTAGGGCAGAGGTCGACGCCGTAGTTGCGGATCGATAGCTCGTGCTGCGACTTGGTCAGCGCCTTGCTGCAGTTCTGGCACTTGGGCGGACCGGCGGGCGCTTCTGCGGCCTTTGATTCGACCGATTCATTCACCAGCTTTGCGGCGGCTGTCGGCTCGTCGTCAAAGGGACTGTCGTCGCTGTCCATGACGGCGGGGCGGGATGGGGGGCGCTGCGGCTCCTGCGGCGGGCGCGGGGCGGGGCGCTGGGGGCGGCGGTTGTCTGATCCGGAATCGAAGCGCGGGCCGGGCGAGGGAACGCGATCGAAGCGTCCGTTGCCATTGCCGTTTCCTTGGAAGCGGTCCTGGCCGTTTCCGCCCTGGGGCCGGTCGAAACCGCCCTGCGGGCTGTCGGCGAGGCGCCCGCTGCTGACTTCGTCAAGCTCCGGCGCGAACTGTGTGCCGTACCCGCACAGCGCCAGCGCGCGGCCGACAGCGCCGGTTTCAGCCTTTTCAATATAATCGCCGAATCCCTTGATATCTTCTTTCTTGGTGCCCATCGCCATCAATCGGCCCTCGGCGTTATAGATCCTCGCGCGGAAGATCGCATAGTTCTTGTCGGAGTCGATTGTGATCGGCTCGGTCTCGATTCCCCAGTCCGGATGCTCGCTCCGGAACCATATCAAACGGGCCGATACCGGAAGATAGGACCGGCCTCCCTGCACTTTGATCAAATGCCGATTCGGATCAAACGTCATTTCTCTGCTCCTTAAACCTGGTCAACAATCATCTCATGGCGCCTTAAAAGTGTAGTTTTCAATTCAAACACCTGTTCGACTAACAGAGATATTTTACCATAATCTAGTATCGATGTCAAACTTTTATTAAATATTTTAATGCCTACGAGTATCAATAGTGATCAACTATGAGCTTAACAAGGATTTAACGAAAACAGTCGCGTTGACATACCCACATATCATATGAGATAATCCCCGTGCGTTGATGAACTAGCAAAGGTCGGCTCGCCATAAGGCGTTCCGGCATGGCGCGTTCCGGAGGTGTCCGGTCCGCGTGCAACCCAAACCTGAGGAGGAGACCATTTGCGAAACACACAAACGACGCACGTGACTCGGAGCGTATCTGGACAAGCAATGTCCAACGCAGTCGATTCCCACACGTGCGCAAACTCGAAAGCGACCCGGAGAAAGACTTCCGCTCGCTCAATTTCTTATCTCGCCGTCGCTGGAGTATTTGCGACGGTGACGCTGCTTAGCCCGTTCGCAGTCCTGGCGCAGAACGCGCCCGTATCGGACTCGACGGCGCCAGGCGCTCCCGATGCCGCCGGCGCGGAGCCGTCCACCGTTCTCGTGACGGATGGCGCACAGCCCGCGAAGATCTTCCAAACAGTCGGCCGCACTGTCGCGGACGCGCTGCAAGACCTTAAGATCAACCTCAGCTCCAGCGACAAAGTCGCTCCCCCGCTCACCGCTTCCGTGACCACCGGCACGCCGATCACGATTATCCGTGTCCGCACGGAGAAGCAGACCGAAACTGCGGCGGTCCCTTACAAGACCGTCTTCCGTATGAGCAAGGATGTTGCTCCCGGTCGGATCGTCAAGGGCTCCCACGGGCGTCCAGGTGTGATTACCAAGACGTTCCTCGCCACTTATCGGAACGATCGCCTGACAAGCCGCAAGCTCGTCTCCAAGGTCGTCACAACACCGGCTCAGAACGAAGAAACCCTCGGCGGCGTTCGGCAAGTCGCACGCGCGCTTCCGTCGCGCGGCGGCTACCAGCGTCTGCGCATGATCAATATGGTGGCGACCGGTTATTCGCCGCATGAAGGCAACGGACGCGGCATCTGCGCCACGGGAATGCGCGCCGGATACGGCGTCGTGGCGGTCGATCCCCGCGTGATCCGTCTCCACTCCCGTCTTTACATCGAAGGCTACGGCTATGCCGTCGCCGGAGACACGGGCGGCGCCATCAAGGGATGCCGCGTGGACCTCGGCCATAATACATTCCGCGAAGCCAACAATGTTGGCCGCAAGCATGTCAAAGTCTGGGTGCTCGATAGCCCCCACTAATCTCTTTGACAAAGTCTAGTACGAACGCAAGAATAGCCCCGGCGACTCGCCGGGGCCTTTTTTCTGTCCGCCGCCGTGAGCCATTTCTCAGCATCAGGTACAATGCCCTCATGAATCTTTCCAGTCCCGCCGTTGTGTCCGCGCTTCTGAAGCGTCACGAACTGCGCCCCCGCCGCCGCTTCGGCCAGAATTTCCTCATCGACGCCAACATGCTCGCCAAGATCGTCGCCGCCGGTGGGATCGGCCCCGGCGATCAAGTCCTGGAGATCGGCGCCGGCCTCGGCGTTCTGACGCGCGCCCTCGGCGAGACCGTCACCCCGGACGGACGCGTAGTAACGGTGGAGATCGATCGGGATCTGCTGCCCGTTCTCGAAGAAACCGTTGGCCCGCTGACTCAGGTCAGCGTCGTCTCCGCCGATGCCCTCTCTTTAGACTGGCCTGTCTTCCTGCGCGAGCAGTTTTCGGACGACAAGCCCGTCCACACCATCGCCAATATCCCCTACAACATCACAACGCCTTTGCTGACGACGATGGTGGAGAACAAAGACCGTATCAAAGTGATCGTGCTATTGGTTCAGAAAGAGGTCGCACTGCGCCTCGCCGCCAAGCCCGCGACATCCGACTACGGCTCGCTCAGCGTCTACGCCCAGTACCATTCCAAAGTCGAAATCATCGCGACCGTCTCCCGCCGCGTCTTTTTGCCCGCTCCCGACGTCGACAGCGCCATCGTCCGCCTCACACCCTACACCGATCCTCCGATCCGCGCCCAGGACGAGCCGACCTTCTTCGCCGTTGTCCGCGCCGCCTTCGGCCAGCGCCGCAAAGCGCTGCCCAACGCCCTCACGGGCGATCCGGCGCTCGGCTGGGACCGCGACAAGGCGGCAATGGCGCTGAGCGCGGCGGGCATCGATCCGCAGAGGCGAGGGGAGACGTTATCGGTGGGGGAGTTTGTGAAGCTGGCGGATGCGGGGGTGTAGGCTTGGCCCTCACCCCCCCGGCCCCGTCCGTATGACCCACCCCGGCGCTACGCGCCACCCCTCCCTTGAAGCAGGGAAGGGT
>NZ_JBDSQY010000158.1:0-27430 GCF_039929585.1 Capsulimonas sp. | reverse complement strand
GACATCGTGCTTTTCTAGGCGCGATTTCAATCGCCGGCTTCCTTATCGCGCCGCCTTTATCAGTTTTGGGAATAGTATTAATATGCAATCGCGACGTGAGTTTTTGGGACAGGCGGTCATCCTTGCCGGTGGTCTGATCCTGCCGGCCGGAGTGGAAGCGGCGGCGAAGGCGGCGGCCGCCCTTTCTTATGATGTCGTCATCTATGGCGGAACGAGTGCGGCGGTCACCGCTGCGATCCAGACCGCGCGCATGGGCAAATCGGTCGCCATCGTGTGTCCGGAAACGCATCTCGGGGGTATGACGACCAGTGGGCTTGGCTGGACCGATACCAAGCAAGTCGCGGCGATCGGCGGATTGGCGCGCGAGTTTTACCACCGGATTTGGCTCTATTATCAAAACCCGGAAGTTTGGACCCGTCAGGAGCGCTCGTCTTATCTCGGGCTGGAATCCCAATCGGGACCGGCGATGGACGACAAAAGCCAAGTCATGTGGACATTCGAGCCGCACGTCGCCGAAGGGGTGATGGAGAAGTGGCTTGCCGAGGAGAAGATCGCCGTGCACCGGGGCCAGTCTCTGAACCGAAAAAACGGCGTCGTCAAGCAAGGCGCGCGGATCGTGGAGATTGCCGCCACTTCAGGACGGCGATTTCGCGGCAAAGTCTTTATCGACGCCGGATACGAGGGCGACCTGATGGCGGCGGCCGGTGTGCGCTACCGGATCGGCAGGGACAGCGCCGAGGAGCATGACGAGCCGCTGAACGGCATTCGTTTTATGGTCAAAGGCGTCGATCGATATTACAACGAAGATGAATATCGCGGCGTCGATCCCTATATCACGCCCGGCGTCCCGAAGAGTGGCTTTATCTCGGGCATCGAAGGGGTGTTCGATGGAAAAGAAAAGCTCGGTCAGGCGGATCACCGCCTGCAGTCGTTCAATTATCGCCTGTGCATGACGAACGATCCCGGCCGTCGTGTGTACATCAGCAAGCCTCAGAACTATGACGAACGGCTATACGAAATCTTGTTTCGACTCTACGCCGCCGGGCAGACATCTTCGTTCAGCACACAGCCCATGCCGAATAATAAAACCGACTCCAACGCCAAAGGCGCGATGAGCTTCGACTTTATCGGCGGGGATTCTTCGCTGGTCGGCCATTGGAACTACAGCGAAGCGGACGACAAAACCCGCCGTAAGATCGTCGCCGCCCATCGCAATTACCAGCAGGGCCTGCTCTGGACCCTGCAAAACCATCCGCGCATTCCCCCCTCGGTTCGTGACGAGATGAGCAAGTGGGGCCTCGATGCCGAGGAGTTCGAGAGCAACGGCCACTGGCCCTATCAGCTCTATGTCCGCGAAGCGCGCCGTATGATCGGCCAGACCATGGTGACCCAGCACCATGTCCAGCGAAAGCCTGGTTATGATGTCGCCGATTCCATCGGCCTTGGCTCGTATTCACTCGACTCGCACATCGTCCGCCGCGTCGTCGTGGACGGCAAGATCCAGAACGAAGGCGGCTTTTACGTCTGGTGGACGACGCCTTACCCGATCCCTTACGGCGCGGTCACTCCAAAGCGCGCCGAAGCAACCAACCTGCTCGTCCCCGTCACTCTCTCAGCCACCCATGCCGCCTTCGGCAGCTTCCGCATGGAGCCGACCTATATGATCCTCGG
The DNA here is from genome assembly GCF_039929585.1 of Capsulimonas sp. Taxonomy (NCBI): domain Bacteria; kingdom Bacillati; phylum Armatimonadota; class Armatimonadia; order Capsulimonadales; family Capsulimonadaceae; genus Capsulimonas; species Capsulimonas sp. The sequence goes on along the minus strand of NZ_JBDSQY010000158.1, from coordinate 25,759 downwards.
CCAAGCCGCCGCCACCGCCGCCGCGCTCGCCATCGATCGCAAATCCGCCGTTCAGGATGTCGACTACACCGCCCTCAGCAAGCGCCTCGCCGCCGACGGCCAGGTGCTCACCGCACGCCGTCCGCCTGCGGCGTAGAAACAATCCGCTTCAGCGTCTCAAAAAAATCCTCACGCCTCATAGGGGCGTGAGGATTTGTCATTTATGCTAGAACCATTTTTGATCCAAAAATAAAATATTGACATATTTTATTTTTGGTGTTATATTGGTTCAGGCGATGGCGAGTCCGGACAGAGCAGTCCCTCTTATATTCACTCTGTCGGGATGTGATCCAAAATTGATCCATCGTTATTGCCAAAAAATGGCGTCACATCGTCGTCGATTGCACACTGCATCAAAGGATTTGGAAATGAAAAACTCACATTCGTCGCACAAAGATTATTTCGGATTTACTTTAATTGAACTACTCGTTGTTATCGCTATCATCGCGATTCTTGCCGCCATCCTCTTCCCTGTCTTCGCGAAGGCGCGTGAGAAGGCGAGGCAAATTAGCTGCACGTCCAATGAAAAGCAGCTTGGCCTGGGTTTTCTTCAGTACGCTCAGGACAACGATGAGACGTTCCCCATCGGTCGGTCGGACTTTTTCTATTGCGCTGGATGGGCCCATCCCGTGATGCCTTATCTTAAGGCGGTTGGCGTCTTCCAGTGCCCCGACGATCCTTCCCAGTATAGCCCGGCGCCCGGCGTGAAGTGGCAGCCGGTATCCTACGTCGTTAACAACTCATTCCTCGGCGACGGCAATGGCGGGAAGCCCGCCGCGCTCGCGAGTTTGAATGCGCCCGCGTCCACGGTGCTGCTATGCGAAGCCTTCGGCGTCGTGATGGATCTCAATCGCATCGACCAAACAGACTTCTCCTCAGCGGGAACTATGGATACGAACTACTGGACCAACGGCGGCAAAGGCAGCCCGACCAACAATTTCGCTCAGTACGCCACGGGCAACCCGCCCGGACAGCAGCTGAACCAGTATAAGGGGACAAATGGCGCTCACACTGATGGCGCTAACTATCTGGCGGCTGACGGTCATGTCAAATGGCTGAAGGCAGCCCGGATTTCACCTGGAAAGGACGCCCTCGCCGCAGGCGACGCCGAGAATGACGGCGGCGAGCACGCCGCTGGGACGAGCTATATGAACGTCAACGGCAGTGGACAGGGCAGCGCCGCCATGACCTTTAGCAAAATCTAAATGGTAACGACGCCCGGCGGTAAATTCGCCGGGCGCCATATCTGCCCCTAAAGAACAAAGGTGTTCCCATGCGCTCTTCCCACACACAGAGATTGCTGAAATCACTGACGATTGCGATGCTGACGGGGTCCTTGTTTCTGACCGGCATGAGCGCCAGTCAGGGCGCAGTCAAGGGGCTGTTCGTTGGAAATGAGTTCTATGCGCCGTCGGCAAGCTGGCAGAATACGGCTCGGTCGTCGGGGTACACATCGCTGTTTTTATTCACCATGCACGTGCAGTCCAATGGGAACCTGGACTACAATGGGACGCCCATTGTGACGAACGGCGTTTATGTCGGGGATTCTACTTGGGGCGCGAAGCTGGCTGCGTGCAAGGCCGCGCCATCGACCGTCAATCGTATTGAACTGACCATCGGCGGGTGGGGGGATCCGAGCTTCACCAACATCAAGAACCTGATCGTGTCGCAGGGAACGGGATCCAGCAGCATTCTTTACCGAAGTTTTCAAGCGCTAAAGAACGCGACGGGGATCGACGCCATTCAGTACGACGATGAGCAGACCTACGATGTAGGATCGGCCGTATCGTTCGGCAATCTCATTTCCACACTTGGGATGAAAGTCACGTTTTGCCCGTATACGAACCAGGCGTTCTGGGTGAACGCCAAATCGCAGCTCGGCTCCAAAGTTGATGCGATTTATCTTCAATGTTATGATGGCGGCGCGGGCAACGATCCGGGCAACTGGAACAGCGCCTTCGGCGGTTTTAAAGTCACTCCCGGCCTTTGGGGCAACGTTGATACCATGGCCTCGTCGACGGCGAAGTTTCGAGGGTGGCAGACGAACCTGGGAATCAATGGCGGCTTTCTCTGGCTCAACGGCGGCTTTCCCGCTGGCGACGGCGCTCGCTGGGCGGAAGCGCTCCGCCTGGGCGTCGATCCCGTGCCGTTCTTCAATATCGTGAACCAGAACAGCGGTAAATGTCTCGATTTGATCGGCGGCAATACGGCGAACGGGGCTAACGTAAACCAGTGGGGCTACGATGGCAGCACTGGCAATCAGCGCTGGGCGCTGGCGCCAACGGAAAACGGCGACCACTTTAAATTGATCTCCTGGGTCAGCGGCAAAGCCATGGCGATCGCCGGCGACTCACTGACGAATGGCGCCCAATTGGTCGACACGGATTACACTTATGGAGATCCGAGCCAGCAGTGGGATCTGGTCGATGTCGGGAGTGGCTGGTACAACATCAAGAACGTGCGCAGCGGCCTGCTCATGGATGTCGATGGCGCGAGCACTGCCGACAACGCCAAGGTTCAGCAGTATGGGAACACTAACACCGCCGCACAGCGATGGCGGCTCCAGCCGTGGGGAAATTATTACCTGCGGGCCGAGAACAGCGGCAAGTATGTCGGCGTCACAGGGGCCGGGAACGGCGCCGCCGTGGTGCAAAACCCGTTTGTCGCACAGCCATGGCTCCAGTGGGCGTTCAATCCGCGCGTGGACGGCTGGTTCTCCGTGCAGAGCCTCTACACACCGGGACGAGCCGTTTCTCCCAATGCCTCCAGCACTCCAGGACAGGCTCTCTGGATCTGGGATTACAGCTCCAGCAATCCGGCGGATCAGCTCGTGCGAATCCGTCCGCGCACCAACGGGACGTTCAGCTATTACTTTGCGTCCAACAATCTCGCCTGGGATATCCGGGGCGCCAGCCAAGCCGATGCAACGCCGGTGCAGCAGTATACGAATAACGAGTCATCCGCGCAGCAATTTCGTATGGAGCGCGTTCAGTAAATGATGTTGCGCAAACCAGCTCGCCGGCGAATAAACACCCGCAAGCGGGTACCCGGCTTAGAAGTGCACGATGTCCACCTCGTGGACTCCTGAAAACACACGTAATCGTTTATTCTCTGGAGTGCCCGGAGGGGCACATCGTGCTTTTCTAGCCGCGATTTTAATCGCCGGGCGTGATGTGCGTAACATCAGTCGGTAATCCTTTGGAACATGCAATCGTCCGAGACGTTCGCTCCAAATTTTTTGTAAAGGTTTTCTCTTTCACATGACAACATTGACATCTTCCGCGCGCGCGCTCGGCATGGCGTTCGCTCTTTCGTGTTTTGGGGCCTCCGCCCACGTTTACGCTCTCACCCCGAACGCACCCGCGCAGGTGACCGCCTCCGGCTTGCGTATCTCCGTCAGCGCGGTCGACGCGGGCGCGTTTCACATCGTCGCCAGCGCCGCGGATGCGCCGGAGCCGCCGGCCAGCCCGTTTGTTGTGGAAGATCAGCCGTGGCCCAAGGCCGCCGTTCAGCGCGGGAAGCTGGGGGATGTTACCGTTCGCACCCCGGAAGCCGTTTTGCATCTCGACCCTGATGGCGTTTTCACGATCCGTGACGCGAAAAATGCAAGTCTCATACGCAGTGGACGCATCACGGCGACTTCCACGGGGATGACGCTGGCGCTGTCTCACGACGCTGACCAGCGTCTGTATGGCGCAGGCAACAAAGACTGGAATTTCAGCGGGGATCTGACGCATCCTTCGGGAACGCAAATCACTCACAACGGCGTCACACGTATCCCGTTTTTGTGGTCCACCGGTGGGTACGGAGCGCTGATCGCCAACAACCAAAACGGGATTTCCTGGGCCGATACGGCGAACACGCTGACGTGGCAGGTTCCCGGCCCGTCGCTCAATTCCTATCTGATCGTCTCCGGCAAAGGCGGCTACGGCCTGCTGGACGCGTATTCGCGCCTGACCGGACGAGCGCCGATCCCGCCGCGCTGGACATTCGGCTTTATGCAGAGCCGTTGGGGATATCAAGACGCCGCCGACATTCAGGACAAATGGCGCCAGTTTCGCGATCGCAAGATCCCGGTGGACGCCTTTGTCTACGACTATGATTGGTTCAACGACGATTGGAAGATCAATTCTAAAAACTTCCCGGACGGCTCGCTGGCGCTGATGAAGAGCATGCATTTGAAATTCGTCGGCATCCGCAAGCCGCGATTGACCGGTGAGCGTCTGGATTACGCCCTGGATCGGGGCTGGACGCTCCCTTTTATCGATGATGTCCACAAGCCACTCGATAAGATCGATCAAAACAACATTAAGATTGACCTGCACTTCGATAATCCCGAGGCGCGTTCCTGGTGGTGGAGCCATCAGGCGCCGCTGATGAAGGCCGGCGTGGACGGCTGGTGGAACGACGAAGCGGAAAATACTTACGATGAGTTCTTCCAGATGTGCCGGGCGCAATGGGAGGGACAGCGCGCCCTGAACTCGCGGCGCGTCTGGACCATAAACCGGGCGTTCGCGCCGGGCATGCAGCGCTTTGGCGCGGCGGTCTGGTCGGGAGACGTCAACAGCTCGTGGAATACCCTCGGCAACCAGCCGGGAACCTTGATGAACTTCAGCATGGCTGGGATGCCCTATACCAGCTCGGACACCGGCGGCTTCTTTGGCCCGCCGAGCCCGGAGCTTTACGCGCGGTGGATGGAGCAGGCCGTGTTCACGCCCATCATGCGCGCGCACGGCATGCTCAACGAGCCGCGCTGGCCCTGGGCGTTTGGCGACGAAGCGCAGGCGGCGATGGTTCAGGCGATCGAATTGCGATATCGCCTGATTCCCTATATCTACACCTGCGCCGCAGAGAACGCCCGCACGGCGGCGCCGCTGATGCGCCCGCTCTTTCTGGAGTTTCCCGGCGACGCCAATACTTTTAACATGACGGATGAATGGATGTTCGGACGCAATCTGCTGGCGGCGCCCATCCTGACGGAAGGCGGCTCGCGCGACGTGTATCTTCCCGAAGGCAAATGGTACGACTTCAATACCAACGAAGCCGTTCAAGGCGGCCGCAAGTTATCCATCGTCAAGGCTTCGATGTCTACGATCCCCGTCTATATGCGCGCCGGCGGCATCCTGCCATTGGGACCTGTTCTCCAGTATACGGACGAAAAGCCTATCGACCCGCTGGAGGTGCGTGTTTATCCCGGCGCCGACGGCGTGTTCTCGCTCTACGAAGACGCGGGAGATGACTATGGATATCTCAAAGGCCAGTCATCGGAGATCCCCATGGTGTGGAACGACAAAAGCCGCGTTCTGACGGTCGGCAAGCGTTTGGGATCGTTTCCGGGAATGATGCAAAAACGCCAGCTGATCGTGAAACTGCCCGATGGGCAATCGAAGGCCGCACTTTACAATGGGCAGGCCATTTCCGTCTCGTTCTAAGATGGTGCTATAATGCAGTTAATGACTGTACCAGAATCACGAACTTCCATTTCGCCCGCGAAGCATCCCAAGAACACGGTCGCGGGCATGCTGCGTGATCACATCCAATCGGGTGAGTACAAGGCGGGGGACTGGCTCCCCACCGAGCGCGCCCTCGCCGAGGATCTCGGCGTGGATCGACGCGTGGTGCGCATGGCGATCGAGCAGCTGGTGCGCGACGGTCTGGTGGTCCGCCGTCCGCACTGCCGCCCGATTGTCGGCCCCGTCGAAGAGCTGGCGTCGGCCGAGCCCCCACGAAAACACGAGAGCTACGTTCCTACATCCAACTTGATCGCGCTGATGATGTGGCACGGCGGTCACTTTGAGAGTGGCGTCACTTCCCAGCAGCGGATCTTTTGGGGGATGAGTCAGGCGCTGACGAGCGCCGGCTATCATGCCGTGTTCGTGGATGTGGGAGAGATCAACGCCGAGTCGATCAACGCCGCGCGCGAGGCGCAGCAGCTCCGCGATTTACTGACACGCGGTTTCGGCGGCGCCGTCTTTTATCCCTATGCTTATCGAAGCAACCAAGAGCTTGTGGAGGAAGTCCGACAAGCGATCCCGCTTGTGACAATCGACCGGCGGATCGAAGGGGTCGATACGGATTTTGTCGGCGTCAACAACCAGCAGGCGATGTACGATACGATCACACATCTCGTGAACCAGGGCCATCGACGGATCGCTTATATCACAAAGAACGAACCGATCCGCGCGGTTCAGGATCGTATTCAGGGATATATGGAAGCCGTTCGTGTCGCCAAACTCGATGAAATGATCCTGTCTATTCCCTCACGGGACCAGGAGCAGGTATGGACCTCCGTGGACACGATGTTCCGGCTGCCCAAGGATGAGCGTCCCACGGCGGTGGCGGCGTTCAACGACTACGCCGCCGTGGACATGGTGAACCGTCTCAAAACCATGGGCCTGTCCGTTCCTGGCGATGTCGCGGTGACCGGCTTTGACGACATCGTCCCCATGCTCCCCACCGGCGTTGGCCTCACGACGATGGCGCAGCCCTATGAAGAGATCGGCAAAAAAGCCGTCGAAGTCCTCCTTCGGCGTCTGAAAGACCGCTCCGCTTCCCCCCAGACCATCGAGCTTCCCGCCCGCCTCATGGTGCGCGAAAGCAGCAACGGGCCGGCATTGTAATCACAATAGCCCTACCAGAGATATGGATCTCTGAGAGGGCTATTGTGCTGAATCCCCGTTAATCCTCATAGATGCATTCGCGTCGTGTCGCCTCATCCGGCAAAGACACTCCTGTGTCAACGCCAATTGCTCTGAGTTTTGATTCCCAATCGTGTATGCTCTGCCCCTGTCTCGGCTCTTGAACTTCGCTTTCTTCTTTGCCATCACTCACATGAACGATCGAATTCATATGCGCACCTCGAAAACAATATACCCGTTTCACGTCTGATTCGGGGATTTACCAGTAGAAAAATTGAGTTTGCTCAAATGAGCATCCATTGCAGGATTATTGGTGTGACTGCATAATTTAACCATTGTGAGACAACAACAATCGCAAAATCAAATAGAAGACCTGATGGCTCGTTTCTATGCTAAAGTACAACTTGCTTCCTCTGCGAGGCGTACCGACGCAAATATAATAGCAGAAGACGTACTCGTTCCTTTATTCAAAGAATTGTACGGCTATCATAATTTACATAATGTAAATCACGTAGAGAAAAATAAATACGCCATAGACTTAGCAGATGATATATCAAGGGTAGCAATCCAAATTACTGCTACTAATACTGCTGAGAAGGTTACCGATACTCTTGAAAAATTTGTAAAGTATCATTTATATGAGAAGTACGATCATCTAATTATTTATATTCTGAAAAATAAAACTAAATCAAAGAAAAACTATGAAGACATAACTGAAAATTATTTCAATTTTGATCCAATAAGTAATATTCTTGATTATAAAGATTTAGTCCAAGAAGCATTTAAATTCGATCTAGAAAAAATAGAGAATGTTCGAAGGATTTTAGACACTCATTTTGGTGATGATGCAGATTCTATTGATACTCTAGTGGATCTAGTTTCTACTGTTACTCAAGCACAAATAAGAGAGCCTTCTATAGACGGCATTGATCATCCTATTTCAAGAGAAATTGTTGGTGTCATTGAAGATAAAATTGAAAATGGGAATTCTGTACTTATAACTGGAGACGCAGGAAGTGGGAAAACTGGAGTCGCATATGCTCTGTGCTCCCCATGTAGAAAATCAATTGAAAAAGTGATTTATTTTGACGCCAGGAGGTATAGTAATGTAACAGATTTTCTCAGCTTAGATAGAGAAATCGGCTTAAATAATTCATTAATAAATGCAATTGAGCGGCTTGGAAGATTGTTCGGTTGTCGATTGATTATTGATCAACTAGACAGTGTTTCGGCTGATAGAGCAGGTGGGGTGTTTGCAAATCTTGCTCAAAAATGCTTAAGATTACACGGCGTTAAAGTTGTAGTTCTTTCCAGGCGGAGCGAAGCATCTGAAATAAAGTTGACCGACATTCTAATCAATGCGGGGATTCAAGAAATAATATGTGAAGACTTGCCGGATCCAGTTATTGTTGATATTTTTAAGTCAATAGGATTAAGTGAGTGGTCACCACAAATATTGTTTCTTTCTAAAAATTTATTAAATTTGTCTTTAGTTAGTCAAATAAAATTAACTAATCCAGATTTTGATTTTAATTTAATTCTTGATGAAAACGAGCTTTGGGATAAATATATAAACGCAATTCGGGCTAGTGAAACGTCTCAAGCAAACCAAGGTGTAGCTTTTGGGGATTATGTTATAGCAGAAGCCATGCGCATAGCCCGTGAAGCTATGAAATCAAATGATCGGACTATAATTCTAACGTCTCCGAGTACCGTTACGCAACGTCGCTTAGAGAGCTGGAGAATAATAATCCATAATGAAGGATATTCTTATCGCTTTCGGCATGATAAGCTACATGACTTTCTCTTTGCACATGATGCTACTAAGCGGTTACTAACACCAAATGCAGTTTTGACAGAAATAGGCGCGCATCGAGCACATAATATTTTGCCGTGGATAGAAAAATTATATCATCAATCTAACAAGAAACGATGGATATCTTTTTTGGAGCATATTTTCGATGTTTGATAAATATATGCAAATTCCTTTTTATACTCAAATTGCTATTTTAGATAATCTTCTGAAGGATGATATTCTTAAAAAAGAACCAGAAGCTGTTGAGGTGATTCTGAAAGCAATTAAGAATAATGTCGAGTTAAGGAAACATTTCTTTCGCAAATCATTGTCTTCAGAGTGGCTTCCAATTCTGTGGGATAAAGGCTTTTTTACTTCACCTCCGCCTCCAGTGAAATCTGAACATGGATCCTATCTAGCAAATTGGGATGCCCAAGAGTATCTATTGTCTGTAGCCACTCAATATCCAAGTCTAGTTGTTGAGCACATTCTTAGTATGCAAGTAGAACCTGCGTATATATCAGGTGCTATTGCTTGCTTGCCGCGTTTAGATGTACAGACGGTGGAAAAAACTATACCTCGCATTATAGAATGGATTTCAATTCCTGATGTTGCGGTTTCATTACAAGATACCATAGTTGCGTTAATCACATATCTTGCTCGTGAAAATAATTCAAAAGCTTTCGAGTTGTTTGACATTATCATTTGCCCTGTCAAGCCATCATCCGCCAATGAGAATGTTTATTTAACTTCTAGTCCCAGTGTATCTGTGATAGGAGAACATAGGTTTATAGATGACGATTCTGATTTTCATGAAATGATAAAAGTGCTAAAAGCGTTCGATGTTCACAAATTTATTTACTCTATAGAAAATGCATTAGCTGCAGCAATTTCTTTAGAAAATGAAAATAGGAATTACGATCGCTCTTCGACGTCATGGCGTGCATCAATTGAAAACTCTGGGCAAAACTGGCACCACTACTATAAAGATGATCTTCTTGATGCATTAAGAGATACTTTCTTTGAAATAATTGATGTGGATTCTGTTGCAAGGCCTCGGATTGATTACTACTTGTCACAATCTCAGAATGGTCTTTTTAAGAGATTAGGAATATATGCCTTAACTGTAGATAAAAATAAATATTTTGACATCGCACGCCGTGAGTTACTCAGTAATGCCAACTATAATGATGTCGAAATTTATCATGAGTTTGTATTACTTCTTGAATCAAAATATCAACAGCTTGCCAAAGTTGATCAGGTTGAATTGATTAAACATATACAAGCTGGTCCGTCTCTGGAGGGTGAACACAGTCTTGTAAATTCAAAATTAGAAAATCGTTATTGGAAATTGCAAAGATTGTGGGGGATAAGGCAGTATCTAGAAGGAGAAATCGCTAAAGAACTTGAAGAAATTATTTCAGAATTCGGACCACCAGAACACCACACCTTCTTGAATTGGCATTCTGGAAGTTATTGGATTACTGAGGCTAGTCCAATATCTAATGATGATATTGCCGCTTTGACACATGAACAACTCGTTAATTATTTGCGCGATTGGTATCCCGCTCAAATACCCGGTATTAGTCCTAATAAAACCACAAGGCGAGGTTTAGCTAATGCTGTAGCAAATTTTGTTGTAAATCATGCCGAACATAATATGGAGTGTTTGCTGAACATTTGTCGTGTTGGTCCTGTGTTCTCTTCTGCAATATTTAGTCAATTATCCCCCAGGACTAACAATGATAAATCTCCAATAATAGATTGGGATACTGTATTAAATCTGTCGAATAATCTCATTTCTGATGATCATATAAAATTTAGTATGGAACGTGATGATCTTATTGGCTGGCGCGAGGTTAGAAATGATATAGTTAAGATTTTAGTATCAGGGATTGGTGATCATGAGTGTCAAATGAGTTTCGAAAATATTTTAATCACTCGCGATTTATTGTTAATTTTAGCTAATGATCCTGACCCAATTGATAATGATGCTGAAACTGGTGATTTTTTTGAGAAAAATGATCCACATACTATTGCTCATAATCATGTGCGACCACAAGCCCTGTCTGGGTTGATCGAATACGCTTTGCGAGTTAGCATGAATTCTGGATCTCCACCAGAATTACGACGATTAGATGTTACTGTCCAGCCTGCTATCGAAAAATTGCTTTGTGATCCTAATTACGCCGTTCATTCCATTTTTGGCAGATATTTAAATAATTTATATTGGATCGACGAAGAATGGTTAAGCAAAAATTTATTTGCAATCTTTCCTGAAGATGAGAATCAGATAGGCATGTATGTGTCTGCGTGGGACTCTTATGTTGTTTTTAATTATAGTCTGTATATACCGTTATGTAAACTGCTATATCCCCACTACGAACGATCGGTGAAAAATATAAAATCTGGCTATGTAACAAAGTCTCATTTGGTTCCATCAGAGCGTTTGGGAGCACACCTAGTATTGTTTTACATGGAAAGTGCTAACGACCTAGAAATTGATGACCACTCTAAGACTCTATTGTACAATTTTTTTGAAGTTGCTGGTGCCAACGAACGCCGACAAACTGCATGGTCACTTGTGTATACGTGCAGAGTGCAATCGAAAGCTGGAATTGATGTCAATAAGTGGTGGCCTAAGGCGCTATCTTTCTGGCAACATCGACTTGACTTTACATCACTTCAGAATTCCCATAAAGAATTTGATAAAGAAATGGCTAGTTTTGTTCATTTGCTGGAGATAGCTCCTAACTCTGAAACACTCGGAAGCTTATGGATTATACTGAAAAATATGTTGCCATATATTGCAATTAATAGTGTCCGCAATGAAGTCTGGAATTCAATGGAACAATTCATTTTTCAGCATGCGGCGTCTGAATCGATACTGGCTATCGAACTATATAAAGAAATGTATAAGAGTAAGCCGCGTGGTGGCTCATGGATTGATGCTACTAAGCCTCGATATATTCTCGAGACTTGTGCGAAAAACGATGAATCCAGAACAATTACACTTTTTCTGATTGATACTTTAGCACGTGCAGGTGATCATAGATATCGAGATATCTATGAACGCTATGCGATTTGAAGAATGAAAATTCATTTTCCCTGCACATTCGAGGGCGGAACTTGTGCCGGAGCCGTGGACAGGTCTTCGGTCGTCAGGATATGTGGGGTAACGAACACGACGAGTTCTGTCCGGACGCGGCTTTCGCTTTTGGAGCGGAACAGGTTGCCGATGAGCGGGATATCGCCGAGGATCGGGATCTTGCTGCGGGTGGTTTGCTCTTGATCCAGGCTCAGGCCGCCGATGGCGATGGTTTCGCCGTCCTTGATGCGAACGGTGGTGTCGGCGCGGCGGGTGGAGAGGACGGGGAGGCCGGTTTGCAAGTCTAATTCGGTGATGTTGGAGACTTCGGGGGAGATGCGCGTGGTGATCTCGCCGTTGCCGCCGGTGAGCGGGGTGACGGAGAGCTTGACGCCGACGTCCACGGGCTGAATGCGTGTCTGGGTCTGTCCCGATTGGTTGAACTGGGTCAGGATGAAGCGCTGCGCGCCGATGAAGATATTCGCCGTCCGGCCGTTGACCGCCGCCATGCGCGGGCGGGCGCGGACGCGGGCTTTGCCCTTGAGTTCCAAGGCGTTCAGGGTGGCTTCGAAATCCACAGGGAGCTTGCCGATCGTGTTGTAGGTAATCACGCCGCTCGGGGAATCGACGCTGCCGAAGATGGCGCTTTGCTGGTTCGAGAGCGAAAGGCCGATGTTCAGATTTTTGGTGTCCGTGAACTCGACCGCGATCGCCTCAATGGAGATTTCGGGGGAGGGGATATCCACTTTGTTCAGGTCCGCCCCGATCTTCGCCAGCATCTGCGACGGAGCCGTAACCACGACGGCGTTCTGCTCGGAGTTGACGTGCGCGTAGGAGTATAGAAAGTTCGGCAGCAGGCCCGAGGCAATCCCCGCCTGCGTGTTCTGCATTCGGTACGATTGGGTTCCAGACAGATGATAGGTCGCGAGGTCCGTGGGGACGCCTTCGCTCATCATGTAGATACCGCCGATGCGCGAGAGAGCCAGGCCGTACGCCGTGGCGATGGTCTGAAGCGCGGCGGTTGGATCGGCGTCCTGTAGGTTGATGCTCACCTTGCGGTCCACGGCGTCGTCCACGGCGATAGAAAAGCCCGTCGTCTGCGCGATGGCGCTCATGAACTGATGGATATCCACGCCGACGGCGCGCAGGGTCAGCTTACCGTCCTTAAAGCGCACGCGCGTGGAGGTATCGGTCACGCCGTTTTGCGAGCCCTTGTCGCCCCCCGCCGCTCCGTCCTTCGCTCGTCCCGCGCGCTCCACGGTCCGGTCGGACTGTACCGTGATGAGTATTCCCTCGCCGTCATCCATCTTGGTCACGGACGCCTGCGTATTGATCAGATTGCTCACAACAAGGCTGAGCCCGATGCCGTTTTTTGCCCCCGGCGCCGTGGAAAGCTGGGCATAGGAAACGGGATAGAGCTTGCTGGTGAAGAAGTTCTTGCCGATGCCGTTGCGCGCGTCCGGAAAGGAAAACTCCATGCGCGCGCCGTAAACATTCCCGTTGTCGTTATTCCCGTTAATGCGCATCTGAAGGATGCCGTCCGCCTTCACCCGGATCTGCACGCCGTTGGACAATGGTGAGAAAACGAGGCTGGTGATGGTGGTATATGATTGTCCGCCCTGCGCTTTGCCCGCCATGGGGAGGAGCGCGAGGGAGAAGGCAATGAGAAACGCTAATCGGAAAAATCGCATGTCAGATCCTTGCATACTAGGAATTCATCCCCGGTTATAAAAACTAGGTCTGAGAAGCGCTACGCGCTAACTGTCCGTGCCGGACAGACGAATATTTGTGATCGAATACCCATAGTTTGTTCGTCCGGAACGGACGATTAGCCGAAGGCTTCCCAGACCCGGTTTTTATAACCGGGGAGCGACAATCGCGCGGTTTCATAAATGGAACTAGGGCTCTCGCCGCGCCGTAATCAGTAAAATAAATTTCGTTCGCTGGCGGCTGGCGTGCCGCGCTCCGAAGAGCGGCCCGATGATCGGAATGCGCGAAAGCGGCGATAATCGTTTTGTTTTTTTGGAGTCCAGATCGAGATCCAGGCCGGTCACGATCAAGGTTTCGCCGGGCCGCAGGCGGATGCGCGTGTCGAACTCGCGCGTTCCGAGCGTGGGTAGGCCCGAGCCAGGCTCGATGGAATCGACGGTCGAAAATTTCGGGGTCAGGCGCAGCAGCACGCTGTCATCCGATTCGAGGATCGGGCGCACGCTGAGCGTCGTGCCGATCTGAAGCTGGATGGCCGTCACCTGCTGTCCCTCCCAGGTCGATTGCAATACCTGAATGTAACGGCTCTGGCCCAGGAAAAGTGTCGCCTGCGCGCCGGACTTCGCGAGCACGCTGGGTTTGGAGGCGAGACGCGTTCGTCCTTTGCGCGCGAGCGCCGTGACCCGCGCGCTGAACGCCTCCGCCTGGTTCGGCTGCAAGACCAGATCGAAATTTCCCGCCTCGCTGTCCACGGACAGGGATTGCGATGGAGTGGTGCGTGTCGCCTGCATCGCGTAATCAGCGTCCTTCGCCGACGAGAACTCCCAGGCGGTCGCCTCCACACGGACTTGTGGGCTCGACAGGTCCACCACGGCAAGGTCCCGGCGCAGCTTCGCGATCAGGGCCGGCGAGCCTGTCACGACCAGGGCGTTGCGCTCGACATCTGCCCGGATAGACGGCAGCAGGAAATCCGGGAACAGCAGCCGCGCGTCGGCGGGCGCGAGATAATGCAGCGGCAGAGATTCCGTAATCGCCGCGAACTCTCCGCGTCCGATCACCCATCCGCCGCCTTCTTCCGCCGCGCGGGGCGCGGCGCTCACGCCGTAGCCGGCTGTTAGCGCCCCGATCAGTTCTTCAGGAGAGCAGCTGGGCAGGAAGAGAGAGACATCGGTGTCCGCCGCGTCCGTCTGCGTCACCAGGGCGAGGTCTGAACGCCGCGCCGCGACGGCGGCAAGCAGATCCGCCAGACGCGCATGCAGAGCCCGGACGCAGAGGCGTTCCGGCGCTCCGTCCACGGGCGTCACGGAGAGTTCATGCTTCTGTCCGGCGGCAGGGGAGCGGCCCAGCGTCGCTTTGCGCGAGCCGTTGTTGCGGTCGGTGATGACCGTGATGACGATCGAGCGCCGGTCCGGCCCACGCTTCACCTCGACTTCACGTGGTCCCAGCAGGGCCGGGGTCGGATCTTCCCAGTCTCCGACATCGTACTGGCGCAAGGTCACCGGGACATAGAAGCGCAAAACGATGTCGACTTTGAGCTGGTCCGGATCATCGTTCCAAATTCCTAAGGGCGATCCCAGTGGCTCCGACCCCAGTGAGACCTGCGCCGAATCTACTGGATACTGGCCCAGCTCCACGAACGAAGGGACGCGCGCGCGGGCATTGAGCAATCGCAATTTGAATGCCGACGTGGGCTGTGAATTGTATCCATTGCCATCCGGCGTGAATGTGGCGGCGTCGAACCCATACTGCACGACACCGTCCGTCTGGATCGTGATCTTAACGGCGTTCGGCAGCACCTGGGACGTGATGCTCGTGACGTTGTAAAACGACCGCGCCAGCTCCGCCCGCACGGCTGTTTGCAGCATCATGAAGCACAGTGCGCAGGCGGCGACGAGAAAAATTTGTCGTCGCGGGATCAATGGGCGGCCTTGTCCACGATCGCGGGAATGGGGATTGTGGGGTCGCCCATTTCCTGTTTCAAATCGATCGGCTGCTGGGCGTCCCCATTGTCCAGAAACCGCTGCTTAATGGCGCTTTCCTCGGCGTCGGGCAGATGTCCGGTGTCGGAGAGCAGGCGCGGCGTGATCAGCAGCACCAACTCCGTCTGTGATGTCGTCACGCTCTTGGTCTGGAAGAACAGTGGGCCGATAATTGGGATGTCTCCGAGGATCGGGACTTTGGTATGGACGTCGCGCGTTTCCTGCTGGGTCAGGCCGCCGATCACGATCGTCTGGCCGTCGTTGACGCGCACCGCCGTGCTGGCGGTACGCGTGCCCTTCTCCGGCAAGTGCGTGATTGGGTCCGGCGCCGAAAGCGTGGAGACTTCCGAGTCCACGTCCACAAGGATTTGCCCTTGCCCGCCGGTGTAGGGCGTGATGTTCAGGCGTACGCCGGCGTCGATATAGTTGCGCCCGCCGCCAATATCGATCGGGGTGGCGAGGTAGCGCTGGGTCCCGACGAAGACATTAGCCCGTCGTCCAGAGAGCGTCGCGATACGGGGATTCGCCCGGACCTTCGCCAGACCCTTTTCCTGAAGCGCCGTCAGCGTGGCGCTGAAAGACTTCGGCAGGTTTGTCACGCTCTTAAACAGCACACTGCCGGCGCCGGGGTCGACGCTGATCCCGCGCCCCCCATTCTGCCAGTTGGTCGTGAGGCCCAACTGGTCGGCGGTGGATTTGGTCACTTCGATCAGCATCAGATCCACGACGATCTGCGACGCGGGAATATCGAACTGCGCGATATCGCCCCGAAACTTTTGCAGCACCTCGGTCGGCGCGGAGAGAATAACGCTGTTCTGCTCGGAGTTGACCTTCACGTAGTCCTGCAAAAAAACTGGAAGCAGGTTGCGGGCGTTGTTCGCGTCGACGTATTTCGTCTGCACGGAAGCAATATCCGAAAGCAAGTACGACGAAGGCGAGCGGGGAATTCCTTCGGAGATCATGATCACGCCGTCGACTTCCGCCGACGAGAGACCGTAGGCGCTCACGATATCCTCCACCACCTTGCGCGCGGGGCGATTGATGATATTGATCGTCAGGCGGCGGGAGACCGTATCGTCGATCACCAGCGGCAGATTTGTCTTTGCCGCGAGCGCCGTAAACAGCTCCTGCGCGTCCACGCCCACGGCGGACACGGTCACATTCTCCTGCGTTCCCGTCACGGAGTACGAGCCGCGCTTGGGCAGCTCATCGCCGACACCAGGGGCGCCAGGGACGCCGGGGGCGGCGGCCTGTGACCAGACGGGCATGGCGGGAAGCAGAAGGGCGCCTGCGGCGACGCAGGCAAATAAAGTCGAAATTCGAAAACGCAACAGAAATATCTTTCTACAGAGGGAACTGACGATCAAGTTCAGACGCCCGTTATTTGATGGCGCGACTGTTGAAATGTTTCGTACATTTTTCGGTGTGAGCAGGCATACGGCAATTAAGTTTCATCATTGTGCGCTATCGCTTATCGCTCTTCATCATTTCTTCACAAAAAAAGTGTATAAACTTTCTATGTCGCCGATGAACATTTCTCAATGTCCGGCGTCCGAATGTTGGGGATGAGAATCAGAAAACAGCGACAGCTTAAGAACGCCTGAGCGCGGGAAAAGTTTCGCGAAGCAGCATAGATAATAGTTAATATGTATTAACTATTAAAAACGATTTTCTACTTTTGCGGTCGTGCTCAAGGTGATCAATGAAAAACGCAACAAATACAATGGACAACCAGGATGATTGTTTGATCTTTCTGCACATTCCCAAAGCCGCCGGGACGACGTTCGCTCAGATCCTGCAGCGTCGGTATCGGGATGGGGCGCTGGAGTGGCTGAATAGTGAAGGCGCGATATCGGCCGACGAGGCGTTCGAGGCTCTGAGCCCGGCGCGAAAGTCGGAGGTCGGCGCCGTGATGGGGCATATCAACTTCGGCGGACACAGCCTGCTGCCCAGGCCGGCGCGGTACGTAACGTTTGTGCGGCGTCCGGTGGAACGCATTATCTCCCACTACTACCACGTGCTGCGCAATCCGCAGCATTACCTCCATGACGAAGTACGCTCCCGCAGTATGAGTCTGGCGGCGTACGCCGCCAGTGGACTTTCAACCGAGCTGGAGAATGACCAGACCCGCCTGATCGCGGGGCCGGGTGAGTATGCATCGGACCAGGAGATGCTGGCGGCGGCTTATCGCAACATCGAGCGCCATTTCGACTGTGTTGGGATCGCTGAGCGGTTCGCGGAGTCTTTGGTCCTGATCTCTCATCTTCGAGGCTGGACTGTTCCCTACTATCGTGACGCGAACATCGGAGCGAATCGCCCCCGGCATTCGGAGATGTTCGCGGAAGCGATCGCAATCATCGAAGAGCGCAATCAGTGCGACATGGAGCTCTATCAATTTGCGGAGCGTCAGCTCAACGAACAGCTTGCGGCGCACATTCCTCACTGGGAAACTCAGACGGAGCGCTTTTTACTGAGAAATCGCCAGTACGTGCGCATCACGGAAGCGGCCAGCCTCGTCCGGAGAGGCGTCGGCGCCGGCGTCCGCCTGCTCAAAGGCGGCGCCAATCCTCAGTCTTCGCTGCAACCCCGCGCCACCATGAACACACTCTTGTAAGAAGATCGAACGAACCATTGCTCGGAAATCTTTGATGAAAAAGCGCCGACTCAAAATTGGGTCGGCGTTTTTGGTTATTGTGGTAAAATAGAATCAGAATATGGATTTCGGAATTCCGAATTCCACTAATGCGCTTACGGGAGGTGTGTTATGACAGTGGCCTCAGTAGAAATGATTAGTAAGGGACAAATCACGATTCCCAAAGCGATTCGAGACAAGAACGGCTATATTGACGGCACGAAGTTTCATATTGTGGAAATCGGTCAGGGATATTTCCTTTCCCCTATTGCTGATGATGATGCTCCGCGCGCCATCGACGCCGCTTTTGATCGAATGAGCACACGCTTGAAGAGTCAAGGTGTGTCTCTGGAGAGCATGATGGCTGAGCTTCGGAAGATTCGCGAAAGCCATGAGTAAACTTCCGAAAGTTTTTCTCGATACCACTGTTTTGGTAGCGGCTGCGCTGACAAATTCTCCTCATTCACCGAATCGGACATTCTTTAAATTAGGCGCATTGGGATATGTCGACCTTCGGGTTAGCAGTGGAGTTCTGTCGGAAGCAGAAGGTGTACTGACGGCGGTTGATCCAGAGCATGCACACACCTTGAAGTTCGACCTCGCTCAAATTTTGGAATGGTCAAAGGCCGGTGTTGCAAGCGACCCTTCCGAAACAACGGTTGCTGAATGCCATCGCTTGACGAAATACAGGCCTGATGCGCGAGTGCTCGCGGCTGCTATTGAGACGGACTGCGATGTTCTTGTTTCTTCCGATAAGAAGCATTTGCTGGATAACCCTGACATTGGGCCTCCCAATACAAAGCTAGTCGTCATGAGTGTTTCAGAGGCTCTCGATTGGCTGCAAGATCGCTTGCTGGCCGACATTGCGGAACAGAAAAAGAAGTAGCACTTGTTGCGCACAGCAGTAAATGCAGTTCAGAGAACAATATCAACGATAAAAAGCGCCGGTCCCATTTCGGACCGGCGCGTTTCGATTTTTGGGCTACTTCGGAAAGAAGAGCCGCTTGTGAATTGCGGCGATCTTTTCCGGTTCGATTTTGGGAATGCGATCATAGGTCAACAGGCCATTCATTTCCTGCTCCACATCCGTTAGCTGCGTATAGCAGAAGCCACTGATGAAGGGGAGTGAGGCGATGCCTTCCATCAGGTCTTCGTACTTCGCCAGCAGGTCTTCCGGGGAGACGGTGGTGCCGTAAGCGGCGTAGAGAAGATCCCACTTCTCTTTCGGGAGGTCCGAGCGCTCCATCAAATAGCCGCCGACTTCCGTCAGCATGATCGGCTGGCCCCGGTAGCGCGAGCCGCGCACGAACATCGGCTTGGATTCGTCCCAGGCGTTCGCGGGCAGCGGGCCGCCGGCGAGGGTTTCTACGTACCGCTCGCGCAGCCGTTCGGAATTGGGAGAGTAGTCGTGGATGGCGCAGATATCGGTAATATCCGTGTGCTCCCACCCGTCGTTGTCGATGACCGGGCGCTCCGGGTCGAGACGCCGTGTCAGGGCGACGATCCGCTCCAGGAAGGCGTACTGCCCGGGATGGCTTTTTTGCAGCCCCGGGAAGCCCATGCTTTCGTTGACGGGGACCCAGGCGATGAGGCAGGGGTGGCTGTAGTCCCGGCGGACGATACGCTCCCACTCGGAGGTCAGGTGGTCCTCGGCGCGCGACGACCATGCGCGGGCGTTCGCCATCTCGCCCCAGACCATCATTCCCAGCTTGTCGCACCAGTAGAGCCAGCGCTGGTCCTCGATCTTCTGGTGTTTACGCACGCCATTGAATCCCATGCGCTTCGCCCAGATGACGTCGGCGCGCAGGGCTTCATCGGACGGCGGCGCCAGATAGCTTTCGGGCCAGTACCCCTGATCCAGAATCATGGCCAGATAAATTGGTTCTCCGTTCAGGATCACCTTGCCGTCCCGCAACTCGACGCTGCGCAGGCCGGCGTAGGATTCGATCTCATCATTGACCACGCCTTCGGACAGCAGCCGCACGCGCAGGCCGTAAAGATGCGGCGAGTCCGGCGACCAGAGCTTTGGACTGGGAACGGGGATCGTGACGTTGAGAGTGGCGCGCGGCGTGTCTTTACGGACGGTGGAGATGATCTGACCCCCGTCCAGCAGATCGATCTCGATCGTCCAGCACGCGGACGGCGCGTGCAGGTAAACCGACAGCTTAAACGCGCTGTCATCGACGGACGGCGTGATGCTGACGCTTTCGATCCGCATGGAGGGCGCGGGTTCCAGCCAGACCGTCTGCCAGATCCCGGATGTGCAGTAGTAATCGATGTGGTGCGGCAGGCCCGTCGTCGATTGCTTGCCGCGTGGCTGGTACGGGTCCTGCCGGTCTTCGACACGAAGCGTCACCCGGTTGCTCCCCTGCGGGTTCACATAGGGGGAGATATCGAACGAAAACGGTACGTGGCCGCCCTGATTGTGACCGACTTCCTGACCGTTCACCCACACCACCGTGGAGTAGTCGACGGCTTCGAAGTGGAGCAGCATGTCGCGGCCGCGCCATTCGGCGGGAACTTCGAACGTGCGCGAGTACCAAATGACTTCGTGCACACCCTTATCGTTGATCCCGGACAGCTCGCTTTGATAGGGGAAGGGGACGTGGATCCTGTCACCGAGCCGCTGGTTCTGCCAGCCGGCCAGGAGCCCCTGTCGTGCGTCGTCAAAATCGAACTCCCACTCTCCATTGAGGTTCAGCCACTCGGGGCGGACGAACTGCGGACGCGGATACTCGGGGCGCAAGTTTTCGGGTTTCATAGGACAAGCATCCTCAGGTTGATTGTGATCGGTGAATATCCGTATGGGGTGTTTTACCCAAACTCGCCGATTTCTTTTCCTGTGATTTTGCCGCGGTACTGAGAGGGGCTGTGGCCGACGCATCGTTTGAACGCCGTGCTGAACGCAAAGGGGTTTTCATAGCCGACACGGGAGGCGACTTCCTCAATGGTGTAGGATTCGGAGGCGAGCAGGGCGGCGGCCTGACGCATGCGCAGCTCGGTCACATAGCGCATCGGGCTGCGGTCGATCTCCTTGTGACACAGGCGGCGCAAATGCTCCAGACTCATGCCGGCGCGGTCGGCGAGATCCTCGACCGACCAGGGGTGCGCCAGATCCAGGCCGACATCGCTCCACAGCGGCTGAAGACGTCCCGTCGGGGCGATTGCTCGCTGGGCGTAGGCGTGGACCAGCGACGACCAGTCGCGCAGCATCGCCGGCTCCGCCGCTCCCATCGCTTCCCGGTGCAGATTTTGAATCGCCGACGAGATCGGCGCGACATCCACCGGAGCCACCTGGGGCTTGGAAATCCCCAGCGTGGGGCCGTGCCGGAACTCCGTGGTATAAATCACCCAGCAGACGCGCCAGGGCTTGCCGGGAACGGCCCGGTACCCATGCGGCGCGTGCGCGGGCGTGAAGAAGGCGTTTCCAGCTTCAAATGGACGCCAATCGCCGTCCATCCATACCTCGCCCTCGCCTTCGACGCCGACCAGCAGCTGAGTGATGGTTGGGGCCAGGCGCTCGAAACAAAATTGCGGACCCGCCTGCGTAATGCCGACCAGGGCGATGCCATACATCCGGAACGGCGCGCACTCCTTGTAACTGATCAGCCATTCCTGCGTTTGCGCGCCAATAATGTGCTTTTCGCCAAGGGACGCGTTGATTTCAAGCATGGACATTTTCTCTCCGCCGATGTTATTATAATCATCGAATTCAATTTTCGTAGCAGCGCAGCGTTGTTTTTGACGAAGGAGTGTAAGATGAGTGTCCCACGCGCGGAATACCCGCGTCCCCAGTTCGTGCGATCCGAATGGCTGAACCTCAACGGCGAATGGGAGTTTGAGATCGATCCGGGCGACAGCGGCGCCGATCGCGGCATGCGCAGCCGCGAGCTGACGGGACGGATCACCGTTCCATTCTGCCCTGAATCCCAGCTTTCCGGCGTCGAGCATACGGATTTCATGCCCGCCGTCTGGTATCGCCGCGTCGTCGAAATCCCAAGCGAATGGGCCGGCAAGCGCGTGCTGCTGCACTTCCAGGCCGTGGACTATGACGCCACGGTGTGGGTGAACGGCACGGAAGTCGGGCGTCATCGCGGCGGGTTCTCACCGATCATCTGCGATCTGAACGGCGTCGCGGCGCCGGGCGAGACGGCGACGATCGTTCTGCGCGCCCGCGACGACAACGACCCTTCCCAGCCCCGGGGCAAGCAGTCCCGGCAGTATGCGCCCCACGAGTGTTTCTACACGCGCACCACGGGAATCTGGCAGACCGTCTGGATGGAGCCCGTGTCGGAGATCGCACTCAAGCGGCCGCGAATCACGCCCGATGTGGCCAATGGGACCGTGCGGATCCAGCAGCAGATTACCAACAATCGGCCCGGTTACCGCGTCCGCGCGAGCGTCTCCGACGCCGACGGTGTCATCGTTCAGACGGACTGCCGCGCCGACTTGGATTTTTCCGTCAATCTCGACTTGAAAATTCCCGACGATCGCCTGCGCCTGTGGGATACGACCGACCCGTTTCTCTACGACCTGACCATCGAAATTCTGGACGCCTCGGGCTCCGTGGTGGACAGCGCGCGCAGCTATGTCGGTATGCGCAGCATCGCCATTGACGGACGCAAGGTCAAAATCAACGGCAAAAGCGTGTTCCAGCGCCTCGTGCTGGATCAGGGCTACTATCCCGACGGCGTCATGACGGCGCCGAACGACGAAGCGCTGATCGCCGACATCCAGTTATCGCTCGACGCGGGCTTCAATGGCGCGCGCCTGCACCAGAAGGTCTTTGAGGAGCGTTTCCTCTACCATGCTGACCGGATGGGCTATCTGGTGTGGGGCGAGTTCGCCGACTGGGGCTCCAGCGGGTTTGGCCCGCAGCACGACCACCAGCAGATGAGCATCACCTACGCCGCTCAGTGGCTGGAGGTTTTGGAGCGCGATTACTCGCACCCTAGCATCATCGGCTGGTGCCCGCTCAATGAAACCTGGCAGCGTCTGCACGACAAGATCACGACCCTCGACGACGCCACGCGCGCCCTGTTCTTAGCCGCGAAGGCGATGGACACGAGCCGTCCCGTGTTGGATACGTCCGGATACGCCCATCGCGTTCCGGAAACCGATATTTACGACTCACACGATTACATTCAGGAAGAGTTCGAAGAGGGAATTGAAAAAATGCGGCTTCGCCATTCCCGCATGGCTGAGAATGAAGTCTACATCAATTTCAACAGCGATAAGAACTCGGAGCCGCACTCCGTTCCCTATCGCGGCCAGCCGTATTTCGTCAGCGAGATCGGTGGGTTCCGCTGGAATCCAATCGTTACCGGATCGACGTTTGAAGATCGAAAGACAAGCTGGGGCTACGGCACGGACCCGAAGTCATTGGAAGACCTGCATCATCGCTTCGAAGCGACCTGCGATCTGATGCTAACCAATGAGCATATGTTCGCCTACTGCTACACGCAGCTGACGGATATCTATCCTGAGGAAAACGGAATCTACACGTTCGATCGCAAACCCAAGTTCGACATCGCGCGCATCCACGCGGTCCAAACGAAGGCTGCGGCAATCGAATCCGCCGAGTAGGTTTTTCGAGGGACTTCCGATAACGTTGGGGCTATTCAGCCCCAACGTTATTTTCATTTCGCTTCGCTCAGTCGCGAACGAACGTTCCGCTTGACAGTAACATTCTCAGCAGGTAAATTGGGCGCGACAGCGAGGAAAAGATCCATCATCACGAGGAGGCAGTCATATGTTCCGTGTGCTCTATCGCAATCAATGCAATTTTGTATTCTGCGCGATTATTCTTTTGTCGGTCTGCATTCATTTCTTGCCTCCAGCGGCCGCCGCGCCCGCCCGCTCCGAGGTATCGACATTCGTGTCCACCGTGACCGATTTTCGCACAAGTGTGTCCGGGCGCAAAAAGCTGATCACCGCGACGGTCCGTTTCCAAAACAAAACGAAAACGCCTTTAATTCTTGGATATGTACGCGGCTCCGCTTCCGCAACGGATGACCAGGGCAATCGGTATAGTCCGTACGACCCAACGGTGCGCGGCATCGGCTTAATCACGCCCAGCAGCATCGATCCCAAATTCATTTTGCAGCCGGGCGAAAGCAGCGATGCGCGTTTTGATCTCATATGGACGCCGCCCGCCGGCGTGATCTACGGGACAAGCTACACGTTCGAGTTGACGGTGCGCGAGGTGGCTTCGCTGGGGAATAAGCAGTACCGTCTGGGTACGGAGCGCGCTTTGCAGTTCACGGATCTCAAGAACGGCATGGTGAGCGCCGCCGATGCGCCGGCCGCACCAGGCGCGTCCGCAGGAGCCACGCCAGCGGGAGGAACCGGAAACTCCGCGCCTAACTTCTACAGCGCCGGGCCTTTCAATGCGGAAGTCACGCGATTTGAAGTCAGCAATCCGAAGGGCGCACGCAACCATATTCTCACGGCGACCGTTCGTTTTACCAATACGTCAGATCAGCCTTTGATCCTGGGGTATACGGCGAAGACGGGGGACATCATCGATAATCTCGGCAATCACTACGGGTGGGGAAATCCTGGCGGCCCCGATCGCAGCGCGACCGGGATTGGAACGGTCGCCTCCACGTCCGCGAACGCCGATTTCTCGCTCGCCGCCGGAGAATCGCGCGACGCGAAGTTCGTCCTTTACCGCCGCATCGGCGGCCGGGATGAGATTGGAACATCGTACGGCTACTCCCTCGCGGTTGAGGAGCTGGAGATCCTGCCCAGCCAGCAGATCCGCTCCAAGCGGCAATACAGTCTGAGTTTCAATAGCCTGACGTCCGCGACCAAAGCCCGCTAACTGCGTTCTGCTTCACAATGCGACAGCCGCCGGAACCGTTGCGTTCCGGCGGCTGTCTTGCGGTTGTTTGGTTCACCGGGCTTATCGGCTCGAAAGCCGCTTTAGTCCTTCATAAACATCCCGTGTGAACAGATCTCCGGAAAGTACGACGCCGCCCCATTTCGCGTCCAAGTCGTGGGTGGGTTTGGCGGCGACCACTTGATCCGCCGTTTTTCCGGCATGGACCATCGGCTCGATACGCCGGCGTACGGTGGCGAGCATGTCGCGGGAGCGCTGGACTTCGGCGCGACCGGCGAGCGGGCCGTGGCCGGGAATGATCTTGGTATGCGCGTCGGCTAGTGCGAGCACGCGGTCCAGGCCGGCGATCATGCCGCCGATCCAGCCGCCGCTGCTGTAGTCGATGAAGGGATAAAAGCCGTTGAAGAAGACATCGCCGGTATGAATCACATTGGCGTGGCGAAAGTGGACGAGGCTGTCGCTGTCGGTGTGCGCGGGCGCGAAATGCTGAAGGCGCAGGACCTCGCCGTTTTTGCGGATCGTCTTTGCGCTGGTAAATGTCTCCACCGGCCATGCGGCGCGTGGCTGGGCGGGAAATTTCGCGTGCATCAGTTCGATGACTTCCGGATGGGAGAGGCGTTTTCGGACATTCGTATGGCCGATGATATGCGCGCCCCCGCCCGCCAGAAACGCGTTGCCGCCGGTATGGTCGAAATGCCAGTGCGTATTGACAAGGGTGGTGATGGGGTGGGGGCTGACGCCGGCGATCGCCTCGGCGATGTCTTTGGAGCGGGGCGGAATGCCGCTGTCGACGATCAGCGTTTCTGAACTGCCGGTGAGTACGAGGATGTTTCCTCCCAGTCCGGCGAGCAAGTAGAGGTTTTTGGAAATGGGCTGAAGTTCCGCTTTGTTGTGGTCGAAGTCAATCACAGGCGGGATAGAGGGCTTCGCGGGCGCGTCCGACGCGCGGGCGTCCCAGGCGAGCGCGCCGCCCAGTGCGGCAGACCCCGCCAGTCCCGCAAAACTCTTCAGCAGTTCTCTTCGGTTCATCATTAGTT
>NZ_JBDSQY010000157.1:0-31537 GCF_039929585.1 Capsulimonas sp. | reverse complement strand
AAGCGGCCGCAAGGCGCATTTAAGCGACGCGTCAAGAGCTCCGAATCGAGGGTGAGTGAAAAATTGATGAAAGATTTTTCGTGGGATTGGGTAAACGTGGATTGCGGCCGGCGGTTCTGCAAAGCCGGGCCGTCCAGATTACGGATATCGGAGGAACATCAATGAGCCTGAACGTCAATTCTTCCAGTGATTACGAGGGTGTCGATGAGAGCGACGACGAGGAAGAGGAGGGGGCTTCCGTGATGGAGGCGCAGGAGGTTCCCGCGCATCAGTGGACGGAATTCTTCACCGAGTTCAGCCAGCGCTATTCCGGACAGGCGGTGACGGTGGAAGTGGGCTCGTCCTACGGCGACCCGAACGCGGAAGAAGCGGAGACGATCGCGCAGGGTCTGACCCTGACCGGCGTGTCGGTGGATTTCAAGGACGGGGAAGAAGGGACGATCCAGATTTTCCTGGGCGATGATACGGAAGACCATATCGTCCACGTCGTGACGGAGCCGACTTACGTTTGGCGCTATCAGGACAGCGATGGCGACGATTCGGTTTTGGAGATTGAAGCGGCGGACGGTCCCGCGACCCTGCTCCACCTATAAATTTCCCATTCGGCAAACGTGGCGCGACGCTTCGGGACCAACGATCCCGGAGCGTTCTTTCTTTGGAGGTCCGAAGATCAATCGCCTCCGCCTCCCCCGTCTCCTCCTCCTCCATCACCCCCGCCGCTGTCTCCGCCCCATCCGCCTCCGCCGTCATGCCCGTGGCTTCCACCGTCATGTCCCCCATGGTGACTGGAGTGTCCTGAGTGATGCGAGTGGCTGTCGCGGGAGGAATACGATCCGCCGCCATCCGAATAGGATGACCCGTAGTCCCCAGAGCCGCTCTGCGCTCCGTTCCTGCGCCGCCGCTGCGGGTTCTGATCCTTCTGTGTCACCGCCACCACGAGGATCAACACCACGATCGCAATCACGATGATGATTGGCTCCATAAGCATCTGTCTCCTTTGTGAATGTTCTTGTATTCCGTGAGACACAGATGCGTACGAATGGTTGCGTCGCCCAAAGGCAAATTCCGTATGTTACTGTCGGAAACCTTCGGCGGCGGCCTGGCGGACCTTCGCCGCATCCTCGGGACGTCCCAGGCGGTCCAGCGTATTCGCCAGCCCGTTATAACTCCATGGCGCCGGCTCCTGCTTGACCGCGATCAAACGGTGAACTAGAGCTTCCTTGTGGTCGCCCGTTTCATCCAGCATGTTCGCATAAGTTTGGTGAGCCAAAACCGGACCGGGCTTGGGGATTATCGACAAAAGCTGCTTGTAGACCCGCACACCCTCTTCACTCTGATGGAAGGAGCGGCACTCGATCCCATTCAGCCACAAAACAATCGGATCGACTGGCTTCTGCTCTGAGAGAGCGTTCAGATTATTGGAGCTTGCCACCAAATCCGCGCCTTCATCCAGGCGCAGGATATCGCTGGCGCACTGCCCCATGGAAGAATTCGCGTCGAGCTCCACCACTTTCTCCAATAGCGGGCGAGCTTTGGGGATATCGAAACGGCTTCGCATGCAGGCTGCGCGGAAGAAAGCTAGGCGCTGATCGTTGGGGTAGATGATGACATCGTTTTCAAGCAGCCGTTCGGCGTCATGCTGAGATTGAGTGCTCCAAGTGGTAAACGCCGCGTGATAGGCCGCCGTTGACGCCGCGCTGGGCGGCGTTGCAGTTGCGGTTTTGGTTTGGGCGTGATTGCAGCCAGCCAGACAACATACGGCGGCCAAGGCCAAGGCGATTGAGGAGTATTTTAAGCGATGATACATAAAGACATAATACCGCGCCGGACACCGAGATAAAGCGCCGGCGCGGGGTAAGCCGGTTAACCGCTATCGCTGCTGGAGCTGCCGCCCCCGCCTCCACTGTCGCTGCTGGCGCTACTGCCTCCTCCGCTATCACTGGCCGCGCTGGAACTGCTGTCGCTGTAGCTGCTTGTGCTGCTGTCGCTATAACTGCTCGCGCTTCCCGCATCGTGTGTGCTGGAATGGTGACTTCCCGCATCGTGTCCGCTGTTATGGTGACTGTAGCTGCCGTGGTCATATCCGCTTTGGTGATGGCTTGGGGAGCCGCCGCCGTGATCGCTGTGATGACCTGAGCTGCTGCTCGTATCGACGGAACTGTTGGGCGTCTGGGCGTTGGAATATAACGGGTTTGCCGGGTCCATGCTAGCGGGCAATGCGCTGTCGTTTGCGTCAAATGTATTGCGAGTCCCAAAGTGACCCGGCGCCGCGCCTTGCGCTCCGTTTCCGCGCAAGCCGCTGGCTCTGCGCTTCGCCGCCGCGCCCCCAAAGGTGAAGAGGAAGATCATCCATCCGAGGAAGATGATCGCGGGAGCGATTGTGAACAAGACTGCGATTTCCATGAGAGTTTGCCTCCGTTACGAGCTTCTGAGCGATCAGCCTCCGTGTCCGCCTCCACCGTGTCCGCCTCCACCATGTCCTCCTCCGCCATGTCCGCCTCCGTGTCCTCCAGAATGACCGCCGCTGTGTCCGCCGGAATGTCCGCCTCCGTGCGCGCTGGAATTGCCGCCGTGATGTCCATGCCCGGATTGATGACCATGCTGCGCTGGCGCTGAATTGCTGGAAGAAGAGTCGATGCTGGAGAACGGCGTATTTAGGCTAGCGGCAATTCCTGTGCGGCTGCGTGTTTTTTCGCTCTGGGAGCCGCCGCTGTTTCGTTTCTTTTGGGCGACGACGATGATGCCGACAATCACCGCCGTGAGTAAGATGGGACCCCCAAAGATCAGCATGAAAATACTAAACGTTGTCATAACATTCTCTCTCCATTTCCAAACGCTATCACGTTCTGCCTTCCCGCTGTAGGAATGGCTTCGCTTATTGAGTGAGACACCGTTTTGTCTCGATAGTTGCGTTAGACATCCGCCATGATTTGACGGACGGCTTCGGCGGGGCCGCAGAGGATGATTTCGTCGCCGGGGTCGAGCGCGCCGGTGAGATCGGAGGGGGGCTGAACCGGAGACGCGGGCGTTCGAAAGGCGAGAATGCGCACGCCGTTCGCGCGCCATGCGTCCATATCGGCTTTGGTGAAAGGGAGAGTGATAGTGTATCGGCAGGCGATCAGCGAGAGTGATCCGACATGGAGGGGGCGCAGGGCGCGCTCGTCGGTGGCGGCGCCGACAAAAGCGCCGACGGCGCACTGGGAGGCGCTGAGGGCCCGGTCGATCGCAAAGGCGTCGGCAAGACGCTCGGCGAGGGCGTCGTCGAAGACGCGCGCGATCACGGTGGCGTCGGGATTGACGCGGCGCACGTGCAGGCAGGCCTGGATGTTGGAGAGATCGTCGTTGGTGCAGCCGAGAAAGGCGGCGGCCTGACGCACGGAGGCTCGCTCCAGGTTCTCCGGGAGGCGGGCGTCTCCGGTCAGCACCGGGGTAATGGAGCGAACGGCGTCCGCGAACCTCGCCGTGGCGGACATCTCCAGAACCGCCACCTCCATGCCTTGCTCCGTCAGCAGACGCGCCACCCGGTAGCCAAGATTTCCAAGGCCCGCCAGAACGACGTGCCCGCTCATCCGTCCCGCCCGCCGTCCCATGGTTTCGTCCAATCGTTCAGCCGTGGCGAGCGCGGCGAGATACGAAAAGACGATCCCCAGTAAAGCGCCGCCGCTCAGCATCACGACGCAGCCAAAGAGCTTGAGCCACCCGGGACTGGCTTTCAGGCTGCTGTCGCCGTTTACCGTAGTGATGACGAAGTAAAGCGCATCGATCGGACGCAGGTGCAGGGCGTAGGAGAACACGGTGATGGAGATGACGAGCACCGCACTAAGCAGTGCGGCGACGGCGGGCAGGAGCGTGCGACGCTGCAAACTCGGAGTACGGGGAGCGGGCCGCACGGCTCGCCGTTTTCTCCGGCGCTTTCCATCTCCCAGCCAGCCGGCATTGCGGCAAATCACATGCAGGACCTGGGAAAGCGGACCTCCCACCAGGATCTGCTCACCTTCACCGATCGGCGCATCCATTCCGTCGCCCAGCACCGGCCGCCAGTCGTTAGCCTCCGCCGCCCGCGCCAAAACGCCGCACCCGAACCGGCTCTTGACCTGCGCGGTTGTGCGTCCGATGAGCGGTGATCCCGGCCGCACGACAAGGCGGCAGATCGGCGCTTCGCCGTCGCCCAGACGCAGCGTTTCCAGGACTTCGTCGCCGCAGGCCGCGGCGATAAACGCGGGCGCCGCCAGCGCGGACATGCTGTAAGCGCGCCGGATATTGAGACCCTGCTCCAATTGATCGGCAAGCCCTGGATCGAATGTCCGCAGCACCACGGGGAGCTCAGGCGCGGCGGTGTGCGCCGCCACCGCCGCCCGCAGGTTATCGAGATCATCATCGCCCAGCGCCAGCAGACAATCCGCCCGCGCCGCGCCCGCCTCCACCAAGCGCCGCACATCCTCATCGGCGTTCGTTTCCAGCACCCGCGCCCCAGGCGGCAGCATCCGTATAAACTCATCGCCGTCGCTCGGCCGTCGCAGCACCGTCACTTCCGCGTTTGAAGCCGCGAGCGTCCGCGCGACCCGTACCGCCAGCCGGCTGATTCCATGAATGATAAAACGTTTGCCTTGAAGCATGGGAGCTTATTCTGTTCTGCGCCGCCGCTTCCCTGCGTTCTCCGACAATATTCCATGGAAATAGGTCCTTTGCCCCATTTCAGGGATTCGTTTTGTCTGTATACTGGTATCTGGGATAGGGATCGTACGGAGGATAAAAACCATGGGATTTTCTACCGAAGTAGAACGCTTAATGATCGCGAGCGGCTGGCGTGAGGACCGATGCATCGACATTTCCGAATATGAGCGCGCCGTGATTTCGTCCGGAAACGAGCTCTGCGCGCCGGTCTGCGAGTTCCTGAGACGATACGGCGATTTGGAGATCGAAACGGTGATTGGAGATTCGGGCCTGAATACGCTGATCAGCGATGTGATCGGCAGGCGCCAGGTCTCTCATTTGAGCCCCGATCTTAACCTGACACTCTACAGTATCGGGGTGTGCTGGTGCGAAAATGTCGATCTGCATATGGACCTCTCGGGACGGGTCTATCGGAATATGCAGATGACTTCACAAAATATCGACGGAATCGATCTTTACAGGATCGCCGCTTCCGGTGAAGAAGCTCTGGAAATATTGATCATGGAAGACGAATTCGAAATTGCGCGCCATGGCGAATGGATCACACACTGGGGGTAACAGCCATGTCTCTGTGGACGATACTCGGCGCAGTCCTGCATTTCACGATAGGCGCTGTTCTGGGAATCGGAGTCGCATTCCTCGGAATTTGGATATTCTGCGCCCTGCAGCCGAAGCCGACAGGGCAGATCGGCGATATCGGCGTCTTTGCGGTATACATTGTGGGGATCATTATCGTTGTCGGCGTTATGGCGCTGATCGGCGGCATCGCCGGTGTCGTCCTGATGAGACGATTTTTGTAATTGCATTCGCGCCAAGGGGACTTGCAATCCCCAGCAGTCGTGGTATAATGGCCATAGATTGTGAAATAATTCACAATATCGGGCGGCGTCGGACGTGACCGAAAGGAGCGTGCAGACGATGATCGATGTGATTATTATAGGTGGCGGGATTGCGGGGATGGCGACGGCGGCCCGGCTGCAGGCGGCGGGACTGAGCACGACGGTGATGGAGGCGCACGGCAAGCCCGGAGGCTGTGCGGGATACTTTCGTCGCAATGGCTTTTCATTCGACGTCGGGGCCACAACACTGGTGGACTTTGGCGTGGGGGGAGTGGGTGGGGAATTATTATCCCTGGTGGGCCTGAATACTCTTGAAGGGGAAGTCCTTGCCGGATATACGGCGTGGCTGCCGGACCGAACCGTGATGCTGCACCGAGATCCCGACCTTTGGGCGGCGGAGCGACTGCGTGTGTTCGGCGACACAGAAGCGCATTGCCGCTTCTGGGCGTTCTTGGACCGTTTGGCGGCGGTCTTCTGGGCTGCAAGCCGCGCGGGCGCACAGCTGCCGCTCCGAAACTTGGACGATATTCTGCTGGCGATCCGGGCCACGGGGCTTCGAAACGTCCCGCTCGCCCGCCATCTTGGCCGAACGATGGGCGACGCCCTCAAGTCCTACGGATTGAGAGAAGATCGGGCGCTGGTCGGTCTGCTTTCCATCCTGATCGAGGACACCGTCCATAGCTCCCTGGACAGTGCTCCGCTGATCAATGCGGCGCTGGGTGTGACAATCCGCGGCGCGGGACTGACACGGGCGCGGGGCGGGATGGCCGGTTTCTGGAAACAATTTGCGGCGCGTTACGCTGCGCTCGGCGGCGAATTTCGCGGCGGCTGCTGTGTGGAGAGTATCAAACGGAACGGCGCATCCTATCGAGTCCAAACGCGGAGCGAGACGCTCGAAGCGCGCCGGGTCGTCTGCGCCGTGCCTGCGGAGATCGCCGCGCGCCTTGGACCGGGAGAAGTCACGCGCCGCCTGTCGCCTTACTTGAAGCGCGACGCCGGATCGTACGGCGGCGCGGTCGCCGTCTATCTTGGCGTTCCCGATTCCGAAGTTTCTTCCCACGAGTTCACCCATCATCAGCTTTTGCAGGACTATTCGGGCAAGCTCGGCAACGGAAACAATATGTTCATCTCCGTATCCGCGTCGGGCGATACAGACAGCGCGCCGGCGGGAAGCCGCGCGGTGATGATCTCGACGCACTGCGATCTGGATGGCTGGATCGGACTTTCTCCGGAGGAGTATTCGCGCCAGAAAGCGGAGATTGGCGAGAAACTGCTGACACTCGCCCGCCGCGTTTATCCCAATTTGGGAGAGCGGGCGCATGTCTGTGAGGTGGGAACGCCGTGCACATTCGCGCGTTTCACCCGCCGGCCGCAGGGCGCCATCGGTGGGTATCGCCTGTCTCCGTCCAACGCCAACCAGAACGCCATTCCGCACGATCTTGGCCCGCCGGGATTTTGGCTCGCGGGAGACACCACGTGGCCCGGCCTGGGAACGGTTGCCTGTCTGGTGGGCGCAAAGATTGTCGCAGACGGAATTTCGGGAGAACTCGGAAGCCGTCGCCGCGTCCGAACGGTCAGTCAGGAGGAAGCTCATGGAGACGCACGCGCATCCCAGCCCGCCGATACCGCAGCTTGAAGACCTCGGCGACGACTTACTGACCACATCGCCGCGCCAGCGCGTCGTCGCTCTCGCACGCCCGCTGCTGGGCGTGTTCGTTTACGCCGCCGCGATGCATTTTGGCCTGTGGTATCTCGGCCCGCTGATTGTCTTCTGGATCTTCGTCGCCGTCGTCACGGTAACGCATGATGTGGTTCACGGCGCCATCGGCCTCACTCCGCGTCAGACCGACCTCTGGCTCTTTCTCCTCGGCGCCGTTCTGCTGGAAAGCGGGCACGCCTATCGGCTGACGCATCATCAGCACCACCGAGTCTTTCCCGGCCCCGACGATCCCGAAGGCGATCCCGCGCGCCTCACTTTCTGGGGTTCTGTACTGCAGGGTCCATTCTTTCTGCCCAAACTCTGGCTCTGGTCGCTGCGGCGCACACGAGGTCGTCCCAAGCAGCACCGATGGCTCCTCGCGGAAGCTGGCGTCCATGTGACGGTCATCGTCGCGAGCATTGTTCTCTGGAAGACCGCGCCCGCGCTGCTTGCGTACGTCGTGATGGTCATTGGTGGAAGCTGGGTTTACCCACTGCTCACCGTCCATCTCCCGCACCGCGATTACGGCGACACGCCGCTGAACCAAACGCGGACCCTGCGCGGCCGCATCATCCCGGCGATCTTCCTGGAACTGACCTATCACCTGGAGCACCATCTGTATCCGCAGGTCCCGAGCCACCACCTTGCCCGGCTTGCCCAGCGCCTGGACCCCTTCTTTCACGAAGCCGGTGTGGAAGTTTGGCGCGTGCCGTAGTTTACATAATTTATTGGAAAGAAGTTTGAACTTTCGGTGCGCAATATTCGTTAGATGTCTTGAACAGAGGGGAATGATGCGTCTATGCAGGCGCGCAATTCTCAAGTCTTAGATTAGGACATCAAGCCAATGAATGAATTTTTTCGCCGCAATGCGCTTTGGGTGATTTTAGTCGTCGGAATCGCCGGCTGGTTTGTCGCCGGATCGGTAGCGAAGACGACATCGCGGACCATCCCCGCGACGCCGGCTAGTCTGGTTCAGAAGCCGCCGAAGCCGCCGGCTGGTCAGGAGATCGCGACGCTCGCCGCCGGGTGTTTCTGGTCGAACCAGGCGATGTATCAGAAGCTCAAAGGCGTCTCGAAGGTCGAACCTGGTTACGCGGGAGGCGCCACGCCCAGTCCAACGTACGACGAAGTCTGCACGGGTGGCACGGGCTACGCGGAGAGCGTCCAGATCACGTTCGATCCGAAAGTCGTCTCGTATCATGACCTGATCACGATCTTCTTTGGGGCGCATGATCCCACGACGCTCAACCGGCAGGGGCCGGACGAGGGGACGCAGTACCGGTCGGCGATCTTTTACCAGTCGCCCGAGCAGAAGGCGACGGCGATCCAGGTGAAGGCCGAGTACCAGAAGTCGCATCCCGGAATGGACCCGATCGTGACGCAGGTCGCGTCGTTCACCAACTTCTACAAGGCCGAGGCGTACCACTTCGATTACTACGCCAAGCACCCGTATGAGCCGTACTGCGCGAGCGTCGTCGCTCCCGAAATCGCAAATTTCGAAAAGCTCAACCGAGCGCGTCTGAAGTAAGGCCGGCCCGTTCTGGCTTTAGAAAAAAAAGCTCATCACTCGCCGATACGTGCGAGTGATGAGCCTTTTGTGTTCCCATTATTTCACATCTTGAGTGTCCCATACGCAGACGGCGTGGTCGGCGCAACTGACGAGTAGTTTTCCGTCGCCTGAGAACGCCAAGCCCGTGGGCGTCATCATACCTGGCTTAGATGTATCAATCCTCAAATAGGGAGTAATGCGCCTAATAAGATGTCCGTTGTGGGCGTCAATCAAAGATATCCTGTGAGCCCAGTCTTCAACCGCGATCGTATTGCCGCTCCGTGAAGAAACAAGGGAACTTAGAAGCCCAGAATCCGAATTGTCCCATGTCTTTTCCCAAATGATCTTTTTCGTTCTTATGTCCGTCAGGCGTAAAATTCTCCCGATGCTGCCGCTAAGTGACTTGGGGGCTGAAATGGAGCTAATAGACGCCAAAGTTGAGCCGTCGGGCGAAAACGCGATGCTGTTCGTTTTATCGTATGGCAATTCGTACCGTTCGATTCCCGTTGTCCGCTCCCAAAGATGCGGGCGGCCGCCTTTGATGAATGTTCTTGCACTGGCGTCTCGTTCAGGATGCGGCGCTTTTGTATACTTGTAGTTTTCATCAATCGTCGCCGCAACGGTCTGATCTGGTGAAAGCGTTAACGTGCTTTGTTTCCCCAAGCCGCCGGGCAAAGGATGCAGAGTTTTTGTCGCGATATCGAGCGTGTATCCCGAGAAGAGCAATGTCTTGCTGTTGGCGGAAAATGTTTGTTTGCCGCAAGTGATCGTTTTTCTCCAAATTAATTTGCCGCTGGGAATATCCCAAATCGAAGCGTAGCGCAGTTCGTCCGTCGCTAATTTGGTTCCGTCAGGCGAAACCGCCATGGAAAAGATTGCTTCGTTGAATGCCGTGAAGGTCCGTACGCACTTTTGCGTTTGCAAATCCCAGACATAGATCTTCCCGCCCGGCCATTTATTGAGAGGCTTTTGCGTTCGCTCAAACTCTTTGTCTACGGCCTCATAATTATCGACAGCGCCGATCACGAATTTTCCATCGGGCGTGACCGCGACGGCGTCCACGGGAAGAGCCGTTTTGAATATGACCGCTGGAATGAGCATCTTGCGCTTCATGGTCGATCTTGAGGCGACACTGACCGCCAGCGCGATCGTTACAGTCAAGAGAATAATGGCGGCGACGCGTTGGAGAAGTTGTTTTGAAATGAGCGGAGACGACGGCATGTTTTCATATTATACGCCATAGGGCTCCATGTTTGCGTGCTTGAGAAAAACTGGTAACGCGATCCGAGCCGTCGCGAACGCGGGGCGTGTCAATATCCGTAGAGAAGTTAAGAAGACCGCCTGATTGCTGACGAGACAAAAGCCAATGCCGTTTACACTCTTTCAAAACCGCCGCAAGAAACTGCTCGCCGAGCCGATGCCCGCCGAATGGATTCCCTATCTCCAGCGTAATGTCTGGCACTATCATACGCTGGGGGAGGGCGAGCGGGCGTCGCTGCACGATGTCCTGCGGGTCATCATCGACGAAAAGAACTGGGAGGGGTGCAAGGGGCTGGTGATGACGCCGGAGATCCAGGTGACGATCGCGGGGCAGGCGGCGATGCTGCTGCTGGGAACGCCGCACGATTATTTCGCCAACGTGGAGGCGATCTTAGTCTATCCGTACGACTATGTCGCGATGGAGCAGACTGTCGGTCCGGGGCGTGTCGTGAGCGAGGCGCCGAGCTATCGATTAGGGGAAGCGTGGAGCCAGGGGCCGGTGATTGTCTCGTGGCCGGAAGCGCTGACGGGTGGGCGGATCGGCGGCGACGGCCGCAATGTCGTGCTGCACGAGTTCGCGCACAAGCTCGATTACCGGGATGGCCGCGCGGACGGCGTGCCCAAGCTCAGCGGCCGGGAGGCGCAGGAGCGGTGGTCCGAGGTCATGAGCGCCGAGTTCCAATTCTTAGTAAACGCCGCACACGATGGCGTCCCCACGCTGCTCAATCAGTACGGCGCGACGAACCCCGCCGAGTTCTTCGCTGTCGCCACCGAGTGCTTCTTCGAACAGCCGCGGGAGATGCGCCACTTCCACCCGCAGCTGTACAAGATCTTCCAGGACTTCTACGGCCAGGACCCCGCCGTGCGCGTCGAGGCCATGTTACGCACACATGGACAATTGTAAGATGGCCCCTCCGCCCGTCCTTTCTAGGGATTAGGATGGCCCCTCCGCCCCAATTCTGGGGGACCGGAAAATGCCACTGTCCGAAATCAGGTCCCCCAGAATTGGGGCGGAGGGGCCAAACATCCACACGAATTGGGGCGGAGGGGCCATTCTTAGTTGTCTCTCAGAATTGGGAGAGGGGCTGGGGATGAGGGCTCTCCGAACTCCTACAGCATCTCGTTCTGGAAGAACTCCAGCACTTCGCCGTCAAATCCCGCGACAAACGAAATCCGGATCGGCGCAGGCGGCTCGCCGGGGATCGTATGGTCCTTCGGGGCCATTGTTTCGCGCGCTCCGGCGGCGAGAGCGCGGGCGTGTGAGGCGTCCACATCCGGCGTGCGGACGGCGAAATGGATCATGCCCGTCTCAGGAAGCGCATCGGTTTCGGGCTTCTTGCCGCCGGCGAACACTTCCAAGTAGTTACCGTCGCCGACATCGAGCAGCACGCCGGCTTTGTCGCCTTCGCCCCACTTGTACGCTTCCGTGAAGCCAAAGCCTTCTGTGTAAAGTCGTACGGTGGCGTCGAGATCGGCGACTCGGATCGCGATATGGTGAAAACCGGGAGAGTTCTTGGGATGGATAGACATGGAGCGGACCTCGATAGCAAAGATTGGACGCCGCCACGGCGGCGCGTGGGTTAGTTACGGATTGCGGCGGGGTTTTCCTGCCGGGCTATGGAACGCACATGCGGCTACGCCCCCGTTTCAGGTACAATATACGGAGTACCCCTGAGTTTTAACTATGTCTGACCATCAACAATTTATCCGCAACTTTTGCATCATCGCCCATATCGACCACGGCAAGTCCACGCTCGCCGACCGACTTCTGGAGTTTACCGGCACGGTGCAGCACCGGCATATGCAGGAACAGCTGCTCGATTCCATGGACATCGAACGCGAGCGCGGCATCACCATCAAAATGGCGTCGGTGCGGCTGAGCTATAAGGCGCTCGACGGAGTCACGTACCAGCTCAACCTGATCGACACCCCCGGACACGTCGACTTCACCTACGAAGTCTCGCGCAGCCTTGCGGCCTGCGAGGGCGCCGTCCTGGTAGTTGACGCCGCGCAGGGCGTGGAGGCGCAGACGCTCGCCAACGTTAACTTGGCGATG
Source organism: Capsulimonas sp. (assembly GCF_039929585.1). Lineage (NCBI taxonomy): Bacteria > Bacillati > Armatimonadota > Armatimonadia > Capsulimonadales > Capsulimonadaceae > Capsulimonas > Capsulimonas sp. The sequence goes on along the minus strand of NZ_JBDSQY010000157.1, from coordinate 19,460 downwards.
AACAGCAAGCTGGAAATCGTGCCGGTCATCAACAAGATCGACCTGCCGGCCGCCGAGCCGGACCGCGTGGCGGAGGAGATCGAGGAAGTGCTGGCGATCGACGCCACTGAAGCGATCCGCGCCTCCGCGAAGATGGGCATCGGCACCGAGGAGATCCTGGAAGCCGTCGTGCGGCGCGTGCCGCCGCCGTCGGGTAATGTGAGCGCACCCCTGCGCGCCCTCGTTTACGACAGCCACTTTGACGCTTATCTGGGCGTCGTCGCCTATATCCGGGTCGTGGACGGCGAGATTTCTTCGGGAACGCAGATCAAGATGATGGCGTCCGGCAAAGAGTTCGATGTCATCGGCGTCGGCGTCTTCGCGCCGCGCATGAAAAGCATCGATAAGCTGCGCGCCGGCGAAGTCGGCTACATGACCGCGAGCGTCAAAACCGTCGGCGACTGCAATGTCGGCGACACCGTCACCCTCGCCCACGGCGGCTCGACCATCCCCCTCGCCGGTTACCGGCAGGCGCTGCCCGTGGTCTTCTGCGGCCTCTACCCCGTGGACAGCAGTCAATATCAAGACTTGAAAGAAGCGCTGGGGCGACTTCAGCTCAACGACGCGGCGCTGACCTACGAACCCGAGTCCTCGGCGGCCCTTGGCTTTGGCTATCGCTGCGGCTTCTTGGGCCTGCTGCACCTGGACATTATTCAGGAGCGATTGGAACGCGAGTTCAACTTAATCCTGATCGCAACGGCGCCCAGCGTCATCTACAAAGTGCATTTGACCTCGGGCGAAACGATTGAGGTGGACAACCCCGCCAATCTGCCGCCGGCGACACAGATCGCCAGCATGGATGAGCCGATGGTCGCCGCCAGCGTCATCATTCCTTCGCACTATGTCGGCACCGTCATGGACCTGGCGCGCGAACGGCGCGGAGTTTACATTCGCACGGATTACCCGGCGCGCGATCGCGTCATGATCCATTACAAGCTGCCGATGAATGAGATCCTGATGGACTTCTTCGATCAGCTCAAGTCACGCACCAAGGGTTACGCCTCGTTCGACTACGATCAGGCGGGATACGAGCCGTCCAGCCTGGTCAAATTGGACATCAACATCAATGGCGATCCCGTGGATGCGCTTTCGTTCATCACGCACAAAGAAAAGGCGTATGGGCGCGGGCGGCAGCTGACCGAGAAGTTGAAGGCGATTATCCCGCGGCAGCAGTTCGAGATCAAGATACAAGCCGCGATCGGAGCGAAGGTCATCGCATCGGAAAGCATCTCGGCGCTGCGCAAAAACGTCATCGCCAAGTGCTACGGCGGCGACATTTCGCGCAAGCGCAAACTGCTGGAGAAACAAAAAGAAGGCAAGAAGCGCATGAAGTCGATCGGCAGCGTCGAAATCCCGCAGGAGGCGTTTATGAGCGTCCTGAAACTGGGCGACGATTAACGTGTTCCCATCCCAATGTCCCCCTGAGGAATGGGTGACGGCGTATTTGGGCCTGGGCGCCAATGTTGGCGATCCACAAAAATCTCTCACCCAGGCCTTGAGAGAACTTGCGAAGCACCCGAAGATAAAGATAACAAAAGCGTCGTCGCTTTACCGCACGGCGCCGGTCGGCCTGGTCGATCAGCCGGATTTTTTGAACGGGGTCGTTCAAATCGAAACCGCGCTCCCCCCGGACGCGTTGATGACGACCGTGCTGGAGATTGAAAAGAATCTGGGACGCGTGCGAACCATCCGATGGGGTCCGCGCGTTATTGACATCGACGTGCTGCTCTACGGCATGCGCCAAATCGAGACCCCGCTCATCACCGCGCCCCACCCGCGCATGCATGAGCGAGCCTTCGTGATGACGCCGCTGGCGGAGATCGCGCCGCATCTTATTATCCCGGGAGACACGAAAAACGCAGCGCAAATCGCCTCCGAAATATCCGACGAAAAATCGATAAAAATAGTTGGAACATTTCTGACTCCGAATTCGTCATGAAAAGAGGAATCAGCGGAGTCGCGGGCGAAGTGACCAATACTTTTCGTATATAAAGACGTATGCTGTATTCTTATGAGGCCAAGGACTCGCAAGGCAAGCGGGTCAGCGGAACGGTGGAAGCCCCCGACGAGCGCGGCGCGGCGCGCCACGTTCAGGCCGAAGGCTACTTTTTGATGCGGCTAAACGCCGCTCCGGCCACCGCCGGCAGCGGCGGAAGCCCAGTGGCGGGCGGGGACATTCGTATCGTCCCACCGCCATCGACGATCGTTGTACCGCCCCCGTTGCGGATGTCGCCCGGCACATGGCTGCTGTCCAAGATCGTCTACCCGATCTGGACCGGCGTTTCCTTAAGAGATATGTCGGTTCTGTACCGGCAATTCTCCGCAATGCTCGACGCAGGCGTGCCAATCCAGCGCATTATGGGGCTCCTGCAATCTCAGACGCCGAACGGGGTGCTGCGCCGATGCATGGTGAAAATCGCGGATCGCGTCAATGCCGGCGGAACGATCAGTGATGGGATGTCTGAATATCCGTGGATCTTTCCCGAGTATCAGCGCGCCGCCGTTGTCGCCGGGGAGGCGATCGGGAACCTGGATCAGCAGTTCCGGAGGCTGGCGCAGGCGCTGGAAGACGAATACAGGATGCGCGCAACCATCAAGCGAGAGATGTTTCTTCCGTGCATCAATCTCTCCGCATTGTTCTTGCTGCCGCCGCTCGTATTTTTGTTTTTTGGAAATTACGCCGAATACATCCGGCAAGCGTTTTATCCGCTAGGGACGACGATTGGCGTTATCTTCGGATTCTATGTCGTTTGCCGCCTTGCTTCAGGAGTTCGGTGGTTTTACGACGCCGTCCTGGCGAGTTTTCCTGGGATCGGCGGCGCCGTCCGGATGATCGCCTTTGCACGGTTCGGAAGAACAATGGCCGCCATGTACGCGGCGGGCGTCAATATCGTCTCCGCCGTCCATTACTCGGTTGCGGCGAGTGGGAACACCTACCTCGGCGGCCGAATGCAGACAATCGGCCCGATGCTGGAAATGGGTATGGGCGTCACTGAAGCGTTTCATCGGACGGGAATATTCCCGCCCATGGTGATCTCGATGATCGGCACCGGTGAAGAGACTGGCAATGTCGACTCGATGATGGACAAAATGGCGAGTTTCTACGAAGAGGAAGCGAAGTTCAAGCTGCATCAGCTGTGCGTCGCGCTCGGAGCGATCACCGCCATCGCCGTGGGCATTCGGATATTGATTATCATCGTGAAGTTCTATACGAGTTTGTATGGCGGCATGATGCAGCAAATGGATTAGTCCATATGCTTTGCTGGGTAAAATCATTAAACGTTGCAATAGTGGAAAGGAGAAATCAACGCTCCCACAGATATTGGTAGATCGACGGGGGATTCGACGCCGCGATTGCGGAACGATGTCATTATAAAATTAAGACCGATCACATAAGAACGGGAGTATCACTGCAGTGAACCTGCAACGCAATTATTACGAAGTCCTGGGTCTGCCGCCAAGCGCGTCCACCAGTGAGATCAAAAATAAATATCGGGAGCTGGCGAAGAAATTCCACCCGGACCTGACGCAGGACAAAGTCCTGGGCCAGCGCATCTTTGCACAGATCAACCAGGCGTACCGCGTGCTGGGCGACACCGAGCGCCGCTCGCAGTACGACGCCACCCTTGTCCCGGAGCGCGCCCAGCCGGGCATGCCCGGCGCCACGTCGGGCGTCCAGTCGACCGTGCAGCCGCAAGCCGCAGCTTCGCCGATCGCCGCGCGCCCCACGCAATCGCAAGTGTCTCCGCAGGTCGAAGCCGAAGTCCAGCGTCTGCTCGGCGAAGCCGAAATGGCGATGATGGGCGGCAAAGTCAAGGAAACTCAGGCCATCTGCGAAGCGATCCTTCGCATGCAGCCCGATAACGTCAAGACCATCGGCATTCTCGGCGATGTCTTCGCGCAGCAGGGCGACCGCAAGCGAGCCATCGACACCTATCGCGTCGCGCTTCAATATGGCTCCAGCCCAATGATCCAATCGAAACTCGCTCGACTTGTCGACGCGCCGGCTCCGTCCGCCACGCCTCCTCCCGCTCCCAAGAGCGCTCCGCAGCCCGCAAAATCGGGTGGTTTACTCGATCGTCTTTTCGGCCGCAACTAGCATTAATTATATTTCCAAGATCGGTCGGCGCGCGGGAGACTTCTCCCGCGCGCTTTTTCTTTTGTGGCTAAGGGGTAACAGTATCGACACACTGACGCTATATAGTGTATTATATTATATATAACTGCTGACGTTTTATTAAATGAATCAAATCCGCCCTTTCCATCAAAGTGACGATACTCTCTCAATGCCAACGCTTCCAAGCGGCGTGCTGCGCGCGCGATCGCTTGTTGGGGCTGGACTATCACGACAGCGCATCAAGGAATTGACCGATACAGGAAAGCTGCTCCGTTTGGGACGCGGGCTTTATAGCCTGCCGGACTCGCCCATAACAGAGAACCACGACCTGGCGCAAATCGCCGCCCGTGTCTCCCAAGGCGTTATCTGTCTATCCTCAGCGCTGCAATTTCACGGCCTCACGACGGCAAGCCCTTGGCGGGTTCATCTGTTGCTTCCGCGCGGAGCAAGACCGCCGCAGATCGAGCATCCTCCGGTTACACTGACATTCGCAAGTGGTAACGCCTACCAGGCCGGCATTGAGGAACACATGATTGAAGGAGTTTCCGTCAAAGTAACATCTATCTCCAAAACCATTGCGGACTGTTTCAAGTACCGCAGCAAAATCGGCCTTGATGTGGCTCTCGAAGCTTTGAAGCAAGTGCTCCAAGAGCAACGCGCAACACGGGCTGAGATACGCAAATACGCTCAGATCTGCCGTGTCGAAAACGTCATGCGTCCTTATCTGGAAGCACTATCACTTTGAGCGAAAAAGGAAAGAACATCCAAGCTCAATAGCATCAAATTAACATGCCAGTTTATATAGGATTTCTGTTTGATACCCACCTTCAATCACCTTGACTCCAAGTCACGGGAAACACTTCGAGAGTTAGCCGTAGAATGGCGCAATTCCCCAATTCGGCCACACGTAAACCCAAGCGAACTGTTCCACTGGAATTCCTTGATTGATGAATGGTGTAAAGATATTTCCATGCCCTTGCTGATTAGAAAAGGAGGCAGCCGTGGGGAGCCTCTTACGCATGTTAGCGGCCGGCAAGTAGTGGTAGCTGATAATTCGCCTGCAAACTGGTGCTATTCTTGCGCCCTTTTAGGCCGAAGACCGTCGCTTGAAGATATACGGAGCAAACTCGAAAATCATACTTTTCCAATCGCCATGGTACTCACAGGCAAAGAATCTGAAACTGCCAAATATAAAGGCAAAATGCGCGTAAAGATGGATCCGCCAAACCTAAACACACATGGCTGGAAAGTTTGCCACATTGTCCGTGTCGGATTGAACGATAAGACACCTGTTACATCTATCGCCATAGAAACGCTCACGAAGCATCTTTGTGCTTTCTTGAACCCGTGCAACATTTTCTTAGTTCCAAAAGTATATGGCAGTCTCGGTGAACTCCCTGAATTTATTGAGGCGTTTTGTGAAAATATCGGGGGCGATAAAAATCATTGACTTCGAATACTCAATCCAGGCTCCCATCACTCCACGTTTGACATCTCCCCCACCCCTTGGTATAATTCTCACACCAGATGGAATACCTCACGCAAATTCTTGGCAAGATCGTCCTCGACCAGAACGGCGAGCGGTTCGGCAAGATCGCTGAAGTGGTCGTTAGCCCTAGCGAGCCGCTGCCGATCATCTCCGCGATCCAGGTGCGGACCGAAGACGGCGCGATGTTCGTGCCTGCGGATATGATCGAAGCCGTCACCAATAGTCGTGAGTTTCGCCTCACCCACCCCATTCCTCAGATCCGGCCGTATATGATCGGCGAACACGATTTCTCGCTGGTGCGCGATGTGCTGGACAAGCAGATCGTCGATGTCCACGATTATCGCGTTGTGCGCGTCAACGACATACGCCTGGAACGCCTCAAGAACGGCCGTCTGGCGCTGCTGGGGGTCGATCCCGGGGTCCGAGGCGTATTGAGACGTTTGGGCCTGGAAGCGGCCGTGAGCGGGCTGGGCAAGATGCTTCATCTGCCGGCCCCCGACGAGCACTTTATCTCCTGGAACGATGTGGAATCGCTGCCCACACATAACGCGGGCGAACCCCTCAAACTCAAAGTCTCGCACGAAAAGCTTTCTAAACTCCACCCCGCCGATATCGGCGACATCCTCAACCAGCTCGACCCCGCGCACCGCAAGGAAGTCCTGGAAACTCTGGACCTCGAAACCGCCGCCATCGCGCTCTCCGAAATGGATGATGAAGTTCAGGTGGACGCGCTGCGCAACCTGGACGAGGAGCGCGCCGCCGACATTCTGGAAGAGATGCCAGCCGACGAAGCGGCGGATGTTCTGGGGGACATGGACCGGGCGCACCGCAACGAACTGCTGGGGCGTATGACCGCCGAAGATCGAGAGGAAGTCGAGGAGCTGCTGGAGTACCGCGACGAGACCGCCGGCGGCATGATGACGAACGAGTACGTGGCGATCAAGGCGGACTTCACGGCGCAGCAGACCATCGACACCCTGCGCGCTCTCGAACCCGAGGCCGAGACGATCTACTATGTCTATGTGATCGACCACGAAGAACACTTGGTCGGCGTGATCTCATTGCGCGATTTGATCGTCGCGCGCGCCGACGCCATCGTCGCCGACTTCATGATCGTCAAAGTCCGCAGCGTCCGTGTGGACGCTAACCATGAGGAAGTCGCGCACACGTTCGAGCGCTACAAGATGCTTGCCCTCCCCGTCGTGGATGACGAGAACGTCCTGCAAGGCATCATCACCATCGACGACACCCTCGAACAGCTCCTCCCCCCCGACTGGCGCCGCCGCCCCTCCCAGCGCAAACGCGACCGCAAACCGCAGGAGAGCGGGGTTTAGGCGTCACGTTTCGTCCCCTGGTCCAGATTCGGCCCCCAGCCCCCAATCCTGGGGGAAGAGGTTGGAATCCCCCTGGCCCCCAAAGGGGTAAAAGCTCATAGTCGCCCACGTGGCAAAGATTTGTCACGCAATCGATTTTATAGTTTACACCCCTTGTGGGGGTCGGGGGGCATCTTCTTCCCCAGGATTGGGGGTTGGGGGCCAAATCTTACTCCAACGAAGGCGCAATATCCACGTATTGAATACGCAGGTCTTCCATCACCTCAGCGCGATACGCGCGGACCTTGACGTGCAGCAGCGCCGGGCCGGCGTCCTTGATGATCGTGGCGACATCCTCGCGCTGTTTCTGCTTGATCTCCGCCGCCGTGGCGCGAGGCATGATGCGGTGATAGTGCGCGCAGACGGGGGCCTTCGTGCTGTCGTCGGCGGCGCCGTGCGCGATGAAGATCACCTGCTCCGTCTCGTGCGCGAGCAGCAGGAAGAGGAACTGCTGGCGGAAGACGTCGGCGCGCATGTATTCGAAACCGCCGCTCGCCATCGCGCCGGGGCCGCCTGGGGCATACAGTCGGTCGTAATTCTCAATCCCCAGATGGTGGAACAGAAAACGGTCGATGCTGGTCTGCAATCGGCCGTCGGAACAGGCGATCACCAGCGTATGCGGGCGCTCCGCGCTCCACCGCTCTTCGCAAATATACATGTCCTCCGGAACTTCCTTCGTCCCATCGTCCACCATCACAATCTTCTCATCCGTATTCGACACGGTTTTATTCTCCTTCACCAAAATCGGCCGCCTCCCCATTGTATCAAGACAATGTGACGGAACGGTTTCGGCCATCTTAAAATTGGCATTCATTTTGCAATATGAACTGCAAACCCAGTATACCGGACAATCGCCAAGCGCGGCAATTGACGGCGGGGTATCGTTATGTTACAATACGCTAATCCTCGGACGTCCTCGCCCGATCTGAAGAACTATCTTCCATGAAGAGATTACCCATGCGTCATCGCGTCAGTGTACTACTGGAGACGCTGGATCTTTTCGATCCTGAACTCTCCAACTTACCCCTCCATGGCGCCAATCTCGCGACGGTCGAGATGCTGCGACGGATCGCCGTTCACGAGCGCGTGGAAGCGCTGGAGGTATTTCTGCCGCCCGCCGCCATGGTGCGCGTGGATCAGCTTTCGAACGTGGCGCAAAGCGTCCTCCCGCTGTCGCTGCGCGGCCAAGGCCGTTTAAGCTTCTATCCCACGCACGCCATTCCCGACGTCTGGTCCGACGCCAGAGAGCGCATTCTGTTCTGTTTGGACCCGGAGTGGATGGCGCGCGATCGGTACCTGCGCGATCGCTTCGCCATTGCCCCCACCCCCATTTCTTGTGATTCACACGGCTTCGGTCACCATCGTCTGTGGAACCCACTGGCGCGATATGCGTCCGCGCCGCCGGTCGCCTTCGACAGCACCGTCAGTCTCAGCGTGGCGGCGCGCGGCGCGCTCCAGCGGATGTTCTCTGAGTTTCTCAACGGCGGCGCGCCGCCGCCCTGCCGGCTGGATTTAATACCGCACGGGATCAACATCGATCTGTTCCATCCTCATGACCAAGCGGGAAAAGACGACGCCCGCCGCATGCTCCGCCTGCCCCTCGCCAAGAGCATTACTCTTTTTCTCGGACGTGTCACGGCGCACGGCAAGGCGGATCTGCTGCCGCTGGTCCGCGCCTTCGCCGCGGCAAGCTCGGACGACGATCTTCTGGTGATCGCCGGCGAGGAGCATCCCTTTGGATACGGCGCCAAGCTGCGCGAGTTCGGGAAGTCCCTGGGACTGGGCGAAAGAATCATTATCCATCCACGCGTGCCGCCGGCATTTCGGTCACTCTACTTCGCCGCCTCGGACGTGTTCGTTTTCCCCGGGGACACCGTTCAGGAAACGCTGGGAAACACTGTCATGGAGGCCATGGCGACGGGCCTGCCCTGCATCATCTCGGATTGGGACGGCATGCGCGACATGGTGATTGACGGCGAGACCGGCTACAAGGTCCCCACCTATTGGATGCCTGGCCTGGATCAGATGGACGCCATTTCGCCGGTGACCGCCCTGAGCCTCGAATTCTTGCTGGTCGCACAGCGCGCTTGGGTGGATACAACCCAACTGACCGAAGCGCTGACGGCGCTGCTCCGCTCGCCGGAAACACGGGCGGCGATGGGCGCCGCCGGCCGGGCGCGCGCGGAATGCGAGTTCCACTGGGACCGCGCGCTGGAGCGCTGGGTCGATCTGTGGGACGAGCTTGCGGAAACGGCGGGGGCGGAATCCGAAGCAGAACGCGCCATCCGCTGCTCGGACATCGATCGTCTTGGTCAGCCGACACCATACGACAAAATTTTCGCCCACTATGCGACAGCGACAATCGACGACCAGCTCAACTCCGTGCGTCTGAGCGCCTATGGACACACGGTCGCCTCCCGCGCGTCGCAATTAGAGCTGTATGAAGAAACGCTTCCACTGACGGAGGCGCGGATCTTCGACGCTCTGCTCGATACCCTTTCACAAATCGGAAGCGACTGGATGACGATCGGCGAGGCGCTGGAACGCGCCGCCGCCGTTTCCCAGCGTCCCACGGACAAGGTCCGCTTCCATCTGTCCCTTTTGTTAAAGCGTGATGTACTTCAGTTGCGCCGAAACGAGTAAGACGGCCGGGACCTGCAGCCGGTCTAATTTTCTACTGCAGCAATTACAGCAAAATTCAAACGAACCGCTCATGAAAGCGGTTCAAAGGAGCTTTCGGTTGAAAACACAACGCGCAATTTCGCCTTGGACGGCGTTTTCGCTCTTCGCGGTTCCGCTCGCGCTGGTCGTCGGCGGCGCCGCCGCTCACGCCGATGCGCCCACAATTCCCCACATCGGCGCTCAGATCGGCCTGGGATACCTGTCCGACAGCTCCGCCCGTGACGCGGTGGGCAACGGCGGCCTGCACGCGGGACTGTCCTTCGTCCTGCCCGGCAAAAGCCTGCTTTCGACCCTGCACGGCACGCCGTCGATCGATGTCGACTACAACCACACGACCGGCCACGGCGGCCACGCCGATGCGCTGGGCTTCACCTACACCGAGCGTATCTCCCTCGGTAACAATATCACGGACGTCGCCACACACGGCGCACGCCCCTACGTCGGCCTCGGCATCGGCGCCTTCCGCACGGATGTCCGCCACACCAAGACGACCACAACGACGACTCCGGGCAGCAGCACCCCGGGCGGCGGCGGCAGCAGCACTCCCGGCGGCAGCAACACGGGAACGCAGCAAGAGCTTGTCCCGCCCCTGCCCCCGCTGACCACGCCCGGAACGACCAACACCACCACCACATCCGAATCCGGAACAGGCTGGACGCTGGGCGGTAAAATCCTGGCGGGCGTCGATTTCGGCACGACCTTCGTGGAAGCGTCCTACATCATCGCCGGCTCTCAGAAGGGCGTCCGCGCCGATTCTTATAATCTATCCGTCGGCGTGCACTTCTAAGCACTCGATCCTACACAATAAAACGCCCCAGCCTTCTTTGACGAAGGCCGGGGCATTTTTTTGTTTACGGACGAACTGAGTTTAAAGAATCTGCGTGGTTCAGAAGCCAGCGGTTAGAAACCGCGCCTGCAAGAGCGCCGAAACCCACCTGCGTGGGTTACAGAATCCATCACGATACTGTCTTATAATAGGCCGAATATTAGACGGTATCGTCAAGGATTTTGTAGTCCCCGCAGGGGGACTTCCGCGCTCTTGCAGGCGCGGTTTCTAACCGCCGGCTCTATCCGTTTTCGATTGCAAGCAATCTACAATATCTGCGTGGTCACGCCCCAGCTCCCAGTCAGACTCATACCGGGATCGAGCGCAGCCAGTCCCCATTCAGGATGATTGAAGGCGTCAGAGCCACAGGTCATCGGCTCGATGGCGAGCGAATGGCGGCGGATACCGTCAGGAAGAGGGTCGCCGCTGTAGAGGACGGCGGAGAAGAACGATTTGTCCATCCATACCGTCACGCCGCGCTTCGCCGAATGCAGGGAGATGCGCACGACGCCGTCCGTCCCATCACGGTCCGGGTCGATAAAGCAGTGGTTGATGGCGACATCGCCGATAGCGCGCGGAGTCGTGAAGTCGTACGGCGTGCCGGCGACGGGCAGTACGTTCCCCGTGGGGATCAAATTCTCGAACTCCAGGATCGAGTGCATCGGCACGTGAAGAATGTCCGTGTCGATCAGCCCCTCGCCTACTTTGAAGTATGGATGGAAACCGGCGGCGACGGGCGCGGACTTGTCGCCCGCGTTCTCGATACGGAAGTCACAGATCACGCCGTCGTCGGTCAGTTCATACGCCACTTCCACATCCAGCGTGAACGGGTAGCCCTTGTCGGCATAGTCCGCGCCGTTCAAACGTGTCCGGAACACGACGCCGTGATCGCCGCGCGCGGCGTAATCCCACACCAAAGTGCGCATAAATCCATGAATGGCGTGCGGCGCGTCATGACCGTCATTGGGCAATTGGTAGGTCTGACCGTCAAACGTGTACTGCCCGTTCTTGACGCGGCCGGGATACGGGATCAGAAGATCACCCTGCCCCGCCTGCTTGTTCGCCGCCCCCTGGTATCCCCAGATGACCTCCCACTCCGTCCCATCGGCCTGCCGCCGTGTCAGCGTGCGCAGCGACGCGCCGCGGTTGGACGCGGTGAGCATGATGTCGCCGCGCGTGAGAGTGATGTCGAGATCGCTGGGATCGTTGCCCGTTGCCTGATACGCCATTGGTGTCATTTCTCCGTGATGAGATATATTCTTTTTGAGAGGAGCGCAGGTGTAAAACCCACGTCCATTAGGAAACGCGGGTATGAAACCCACGCCTGGGAGCGAAGCGCTAACCGTCCGTGCCGGACGGACAAAACAGGCTATTGTCCTTGGGTTTTCATTCAAGCCCGTCCGGCACGGACGGTTAGGGCGCAGCCCTCCCAGACGTGGGTTTCATACCCGCGGATCTTTACGGGCTTGGGTTTTATAACCGCAGGTCCTAAACGGACATGAATTTCATGCCTGTGGGCCAAGCCTAAAATCCGTCCTGCAGAAAACAAGTCGCGGGCGGCAGCAGCGCCGCGAGCAGTTGGTACGCGGTCTCGTCGAAAACCTCCATGCGCCCGGCAGCGCGCAGACGGTCCAGCGACGGCTCGCCCCAGTATGCCTGGGACAGTGTCGTGATGTCGAGCGTAACTTGCGGCGTATCTTCCGTGACGGCGACCGTCACCTGCCCGCCTTCGACCGTCATGGCGAAGACACCATTGTTCCAATCGACTTGCCCATCCGTGACACCGAGTATTATGCGGCCACGGAGGTCTGACGAAGGCGTGAGGGCCGTGAGCGCCTGGTCAATGGAGACGATGCGGCCCATGAAGAGTGGGATCAGTCGTGTTTGAAGGTCGTAGCCCTGGACGTAAAGACTGAGCGGATCGTTGATCGGCGCGCGCCAGGAAACGTGCTTTAATTGCGTTCCGTAGTAGTGCAGCATCGACAGCAGGCCACGATAGGCCGACGGAGTCAGCGCGAAGAACTCATGCAGAGTCGCCGTATCGCCTTCGGTGGGATATCGAAAGACAAGATAGCCTTCATCCACACTTGTTGCGGGATTGCGATAGACATAGATGTACGTCGTATACCCGTCTCTGTGATCGAGGCCCTTCCAGTAGTTCGGATCGAGATCGGTGCGTGTGGTCATGCCCCGGTAGCGCTGAGTATAAGCATCGTAGATCGGCCGGACAACGTCCACAGCCTCCATCCCCTCATAACGGCGCGTATCGCGGCCTTCGGGGTAGCTGGGGATCATGGAGAGGGCGATGGTGTAGCTGCGTTGTTCGCCCACCCAGTCCCAGCCATGTTTGCGATAGAACGCATAGGAAAAGGGAAACAGGCCGCTCAGCGGCTGGGCGCGCTCGCGGGCGTCCCGCAGGCCCTCGGCAAGCAGACGCGCGACGTAACCTCGCCCGCGGCAGTCGGCGGCGCAGGCGACGCCCGCGACGCCGCTGAGAGCGATCTCAGCCCCGCCGTCCCAGCGCAGATGCAGCGGGTGGTAGGTGGCGGCCGCGACCAGCCGGCCCGCTTCGAAGAAGCCAAGCTTGGGAGAGCGGGGCTTGTCTTGGGGAAGCGCACCGGTGAACTCCAGCGCCGCCGGACGGCGTCCGCGCGAGAACGCTTCGTTCATGAGGGCCGAGTGGGCGGCGTCGTCACCCGGCGTTAGCCAGCGAAGTTCTGGTGTCATGCAGTCGACAGTTCGACAAAGCTCCGGTAACGGCGCTCGTCGATCTTTCCTTCCTCCCGCGCCGCGCAGATCGCGCAGCCGAGTTCATCAAGATGCCGGCAGTCCGCAAAGCGGCACTCGCCGAGGTAGGGCTTGAATTCTGGAAAACAGTACTGAATGTCCTCTTTATCGACATCCCAAAAGTCTAATTGCCGCAGTCCGGGCGTGTCCGCCACCCAGCCCGCTTTGCCTTCTTCGAGAGGGATCAGCTCGGCGCTCGTCGTGGTGTGGCGGCCTTTGTAGGTGATGTAGCCGATATCGCCCACTCTCAAGTCCAGGCCCGGACAGAGGGCGTTGATCATGCGGCTCTTGCCCACGCCGCTGGGGCCGGCGAAGGCCGAGATCTTGCCGCGCAGCTCCGCGCGCAAATCGTCGATGCCGATATTTTGCCGGGCGCTCACATACCAGATCCGATATCCCGCCCGCTCATACACCGCCATGCGCAGGCGCAGCGATTCTTCTTCGCCGGGATCCACGAGATCGATCTTGTTGACGACGATGCTCGCGGTAATATCCGCCGATTCCGCCATGACCAAAAACCGATCGAGCAGCCACGGGTCCGGCTGCGGCTCTTTGGCCGCGCAGGCGACAAAAAGATGGTCGAGATTGGCGACCAGCGTGTGCTGGCCGCGCTGTGAGGGAGATTCGCGCGCAAGCTCGGTGCGGCGCGGCAGGATCTCCTCGATCATGGCGAGGTCTGGATCGATCACCACACGCTCCCCGACCGCGATCGGGTCGGTATCGCGACGCTTCTTCGCCGTTTCCACGCGCTTTGCCCGGCTTCCGGAAGTGGAGTAGACAAGCTCCTTCTTCAGATTGCCGCGCAGCTTGCAGACAACCACCCCGTGCTCTTCGGTCTGCACATGGTAATTGCCGCTGTTCACACGGAAGACCGTGCCTTCCACCAGCGACTTCACGAGCAATTCTTTTTCACTTTGTTTTTCTAAATCTATGGAGAACCTCAATTGGATTTCACGAAAGCCATTCTTAATGGGATACTATCCCATCCGATTCGATTTGTCAATCACCGCGCCTGCGATCCGGCGTTTCTTCAACATTGCGTCAGCGCCGCTTCGTCCGGTATCATGCAGTCATGCGCAGCGAAGAATGGGTCACATTGGACAAAGGCTCCGGACTGACCGTCATTGGCGGACGGCCCACGGTGATGCCGCAGTACCATCGGCACCAGCAGATCGAGCTGAATTTTCTGCCGCAGGGCAGCATGACTTATTTGTTCGCGGGGGTCCAGCGCACGGCGCCCACGGGCCGGCTGGCGGTGTTCTGGGCGGCCTTCCCGCACCGGGTCATCCATGTGGAGGGCGATCCGACATTTTACTGCTTTTATCTGCCGCTCGCCAAGTTTCTGCAATGGCGGCTTCCCGGAGAACTGACAACGGCGGTTCTAAACGGCGCTCTTGTGATCGACGGCGACGATTCACACGCCGCGATTGACCGCCTGCTGCTGCCGCGCTGGGCGGAGGAGCTGGCCGAGAGCAATCCCGCGCGAGAGGCCACCTGCTATTTGGAAATTGAGGCCCGGATGCGCCGCCTTTCCATGTCGCTTCGCACCCATACCCCGCTCAGCCGAGACGCCGAACGCATCGCGGGCCTGGCGTCCACGGCAAGCGAAATGGAAAAAGTCGAGCGGATCACGGCGGTGATCGCGTCCCGTTATACAGACACCATTGGCGTCAGCGAGGTGGCGGATCTCGTAGGACTGCACCCCAAGTACGCGATGACGCTGTTCAAGAAGAACTTTGGAATGTCGATCTTGGAGTACTTGACCCGCCATCGCCTCTCCCATGCCCAGCGCCTGCTGGCGACGACTAATGATAAGATCATCGACATCGCACTGGACGCCGGATTTGGCTCGGCGAGCCGCTTCTATGAAGTCTTCGAACGCGAGTGCGGCCAATCGCCGCGCGAGTTTCGGAGGAAGATGCAGTTTGGGGAATAGAGATTAGCAGGAATTAGGGACTAACGCCCCGCAGATTCGGCGAACGAGTGGCGCAGGCGCCAGCCGTTTTTCAGATCGTGCTCGATCATCACATAGGCGACCAGCAGCATGGCGGCGAAGGGGATCGCCGGAGCGCCTACGGCGGGACAGATTTTGTACAGGTCGGCCGGATCGCCGTCGGCCATGAAGGTAAGAGCGCGGCCACGGCCGCCGTGCGGGGTGAGCCAGCTGCCGCGCCATCCGTTGCCGAGAAGATCGAAGCCGCCAGTGCGGCCATCTCCCAGGGTAATGCGCGTCACGGGATTGAATAAACCTTCGTTACCGACAAAATAGCTCGCCAAGGCCACGCCGCCCAGCGCGGAGGGCGCAGTGAGGGTGCGGATGCCGTCACGGCGTACGATCGGTAAGAGACGATCCGAGCCGGCGACGACGATCCCTTCCCCGATGTGGAAAGTCGCCGCCGCCGCCCCGTTCGCCCACACGCCGATATGGCTCCATTGATAGTGCTGCGCCTGAACGTGCACACTTGCAGACGAGCGGCTGCGCACGGACTTTGTGCGAGTTGGCGTAATCACGATCGGTTGTGTTATCGAGCTATAAGGATCTACGGGTCTGAACCTCGGTTCCAAAGATTAATGGGCTAGAAATTCGGTTTCGAAACCGATACGGAATATCCCCAGCCGCCATCGTGGTTGGTGACTTTGACGAGAATTCGGTTGACGCCCGCGTTCAGGCGAATGGCGACCTGGTCTTCTTTCGGATGCAGGCTGCGCTTGGCGTCGTTCGTGTGAATGACGCGGCCATTGAGCCAAACTTGAATGCCGTCGTCGCTGCCGCAATGCAAAACGGCCTCGCGCGCATGGATCGATTCTACCTCAGAATACCCATATGCAGCAACAAACTCGTAAGGACCAATTTCTGCTCGAAGGTCCACGGAGCCTTTTTTCATCGCGGCGTTTTCGCGCCATGTGATCTTGCGACCGTCCAGAGAGGTGTACTCCGCGCTGCGATCGATCTCGCCCTCGGCTCCCAGCGAAGTCTCCAGTTCCGTCGGAAGCGTCAGTGAAATTTCTCCTGCGGTCTCTCCCGAAAACGGCCCGGCGATGCTCCAGTTTCGAAGCGCATCCTCGGCGGCGGCCTTCTGAGCGGCGTCCCAACTGGCGCGCAGATCCCGGGGATCGACGGGGCCGAAGCTCTTGCCGCTGGTGGGAACGCGGGTCGGCGCATCGAGCTTCGGCAGCAAATCGCCGTGCGCGGCGATCAGTTCGTCGCACATCTCCACAATCTGGTCCAGCGTCAAAGTCGCCGCCGTCAGGGGGTCGAACATCGCCGCCTGATAAACATGGTCACGCCGTCCGTGCAGAGCCGCCTGAATGAACAGTTCGTGCTGCGCGACATGCGGCTGCATGTAGGCCAGCAGCTGTGTTGGCAGCGCGCCGACGGTCGTGAAGCGCAGGCCGCTCCGGTCCACCAGGGTCGGGACTTCGGCGATGGCGTCATTGGGTAGGTTCGAGATCGCGCCGTTGTTCGGCATATTGCCATAGACCACGGACGGCGTTCCGGTCACCACGGAATGGATGATCGTGCTGCCGTACTCCTGGCTTCGATGCACTTCCATCGGATCATCAGAGACGCTGAATGTCTTCATGCGCTCGAATTCGTCGACGATGCCGTCACAGCGGCGCAGGTACTCATCAAGCGGCACATCATATTGGGCGATCACGCCTGCGCCGCGCGGAATAAAGTACGGGCTGTATTCGGCATTGTGCTCACTGGACTCAGTGACGTAATAGCCCAGACGCTTCATCAGCTCGAAGCGGACCTTGTTGGAGCTGTAAACCTTGGGATCATCCATCGCCGCGAAAAGACGCGGGTAAAGATCGACGCCGTTCTTCTTCATCTCCAGATAGAACGCCATATGGTTGATGCCGGCGCACGTAAAGGCGACTTCTTTCGTATCCTCGCCGATGTATCCCATCAGCTGATTGAACGTGCCCTGAACGCTGTGGCACAGACCGACCGCGCGGATGCCGCTGGTGCGCGTGATCGTCTGCATGTTCATCGACATCGGGTTCGAATAGTTCAGCAGGATCGCGTCCGGGCACAGCTCCTCCATCGTGCGGACCAGCTCAGTGAGCATCGGGAAGGTGCGCAGGGCGCGGAACAGTCCGCCGGGGCCAGTGGTGTCGGCGATCGTGAAATTCAGGCCGTATTTGCGCGGAATCTCAAAATCCACGAGCGTCGAGTTAAAGCCGCCGATCTGGACCATGTTGATGACGAAGTCCGCACCCTCCAGGGCTTTGCGCAGATCGAGCGTGGCTTCGATGGTGGGATCGGCCCCTAATGTCTTCGCGACTTTACGACAGAGGTTCGCGCCCACTTCCAGCCGCTCGGCGTCGATGTCCATGTAGGTGAACGTGGCGTCACGGAATTCGGGATAGCCGAGGATATCGCCGGTCAAATTTTTCGAGAACACGACGCTGCCCGCGCCGATCATTGCGACTTTGATCATGACAATTCAAAACTCTCTTCTGGGTAATTTTTTATTTTTCCCATTATAGAGTGATTCGGCCCGGACTTCTTCTGAAAATTTCGCGCGTTTATCCGGAATCGTAAGATATGCAATTGTTTACTTCATGGAAAGGTTTACAGAAGCTTACGGAAGTATACGGCAGGTTCCTTGATATGTCAACGAAATTTATAGGCCAAACGACAAAACAGCCGGAACGCAAGCATTCCGGCTGTCTCCAAGTCTCTATCAGTGCGAATCACGAACGATTTTACATCATGTGCATCGGCTTTTTGGGAGCCGATGTGTTTTTGACGAATTTCTGCGGGGTCTTGTCAAACTCGGGCTTGCAGCCCGCGCAGCAAAAGTAGTATGTCTTGCCCTTATAGGAGCTATGTCCGGCGGCGGCCTTGACGGAGGCGATTTTGTCTCCGGTTACGGGGCAGACAAGAGCGGCGGCCTTCGGAGCGGGCTTTGCGGCGAACGCGGACGAGGCGAGAAGAACGGTGGCGGCGACGGCGATCAGTGGACGAATCATGGATGGTGCTCCTTTGAGTGAGTCGGTCTGAAACTTGACAATCTGAAGTGATTATACTATACTACTGGGGCTTTTGTTCCCTAAAATGTCGGTGTGAAGGAGTCTAATACTTTGGAACGAACGTTTCTCATGGTCAAGCCGGATGGAGTGAAGCGCGGTCTGGTGGGCGAGATCATCCAGCGGTTCGAACAGAAGGGCTTCAAGCTCGTCGAGCTGAAGATGCTCACCCCCACCCGTGAACTGGCCGAGGAGCACTACGGAGTGCACCGCGACAAGCCGTTCTTCGCAGGCGTCGTCGATTTCATCAGCTCAGGCCCGGTCGTCGCGACCGTGTGGGAAGGCGATGACGTGATCGCCCTCTCGCGCAAGCTCGTCGGCGCCACCAAGCCCAGCGAAGCGGCCCCCGGCACCATCCGCGGCGACTACGCCAACTCGGTAGGCGAGAATTTGATCCACGGCTCGGACTCGGTGGAGAACGCCGAGGCTGAAATCAAGCTCTGGTTTTCCTAGGCGTTCACGTCACTTCACTGCGATTATCGGTAAAACCCGGTAAATTCGACAGCCCGGCTTCTCATTATGAGGAGCCGGGCTTTTTCTGTTCTGGCTCGCAATCTCCTTTCATTTATCTTTGACAGGTATCAATACGCTCAAATTCAGCAGCAATCTTTGTGTAGGTTCTGCTGTTATGATACCAAGACCAAAATAATAGAGGAGCAAAAGTGATGGCGGATATTGTTGGCGGTATGACGGAGCGGCTGCTGGTTGATGCGGGGATCAGCCCTGGAATGCGTGTGCTGGACGTAGGCTGTGGCCGTGGGGATGTTTCGCTGATGGCGGCGCGGCTGGTGGGAGAAATAGGGCAGGTACTGGGAGTGGACCGAGACCCAAATCCGCTTGTAATGGCCCGAGAACGAGGGCGGGAGTTTGGGCTCTCGAATATTGCATTTGCCGAGGACGATCTTTGCGCACTCTCGCCCGAGTATGGAACGTTTGACGCCATCGTAGGGCGGCGCGTGCTGATGTATCAATCGAACCCGGCGCATGCTATTCGTTCCCTTGCCCGCGCCCTGAGACCTGGCGGGCTTGTCGTTTTCCAAGAGCATGACGCGACGATGACGCCGGGTCGTCTGACGCCCCTGCCGCTGCACGAGCGCGTGCAGGGAT
>NZ_JBDSQY010000156.1:0-23269 GCF_039929585.1 Capsulimonas sp. | reverse complement strand
AGAAATAGTTGACGGCAAGCGCGGCGATTTGGGGCAGCGCCATATGCAGCACGAACGCGCCGAAGCTCCAGTGAAACGCGCCGACAAAGAGCAGGTTCGTGAGATTACTCACGGGCAGCAGCAGCGATCCCGTATTGGCGACAAAGGCGCAGGCGATTAGAAACGGCCGGGCGTTCAGCTTCAATCGAGTCACAAACGACAGCACGATGGGCGTCAGAATCACAGCGGTTGTATCGAGCGACAGCAGCATCGTCACAACTGCGCCTAGCAGAAACACATTTCGGTACAGCACCACTCCGTCGCCCCGCGCCATGCGCGCCGCGTGCAGCGCCGCCCAGGCAAAGAACCCGGACAGATCGAGCAGCGCGGACAGCGCCATCAGTGCGAGTAGAAACGCCAGCACATCCGCGCCCTGCACGGTCGTCCGCCACGCCTGCATCGGCGTCTCCAATCCCAGCAGCAGCATCGCCGCCCCGCCCAGCACGGTCGCCCACGCTTCATTCATCCCGCGCGGCCGTACGAGGATCAGCGTCAGGGTGACCAAGAAGACGCCGACGGTCAGAACAATATGCATGGCGGGATTTTACCCGGTGCGCGGCGGCGTTAAGCCTCCCACGGCGGAAGCAAGCGATCAGATTACGACGCGCGTTGGTCACATCGCCCACGCCTCCCATAGCTAAAGCAATGGTCTAGTCAGGGCTAAGGCGGCTGAAGCCGGCTGTCGGATGAGGATAGGCGTTCACCACAATCCGAAATCCGACAGCCTGCTTCAGCTGGCTTACCCCGGACTAGACCATTGCTTTAGCTGTGGGCGTCTGACGGTTGGATTTCGAATTATGATGAACGCCCTAGGTCTTTCGACCTATGCGCGATCCCCCGCAATCTGTTACAATAAGAGCGCTTGTCCGATGGAGACACATCATGATCCCGCTGCTTTGCGCTTTACTCTCCGGTGGGCTCTTCGCCGCCGCCCTGCCCCCTTACAACTGGGAATGGCTCGCCTGGTTCGCCCTCGCGCCGCTGCTTGTCGCCGCGCAGGGGCGGCGGCCGCTGGAGGCGGCGGGACTGGGGATCGTCGCGGGCGTCACCTGCGGCGCGCTGCACGCCGGCTGGAATAAAGACACCACGCGCCTGATGTGGGCCTACATCCCATTTCTCTGGCTGACGATGCTGTTTGTCGCGACCGCGACGATGTCCGCCGCCGCCCGCCTGCGCCATGCGGGAATGCGCTGGGTGCTGCTGGTCACATGCCTCGGCGTCTCCGGCGAGTGGCTCACGACGCTGCTTCCGATCCCCATCCACCTCGCGGTTTCCCAGTTCCGGGCGACGACACTGATTCAGATCGCCTCGGTCACGGGCGTCTGGGGCGTCTCGTTTCTGCTCTGGCTCGCCAACGCCGCCCTCGCCGACGCCGTGCTGCGCCGCTCCGTCAAAACAAAGCCAATTGCAATAACCCTCGCCGCCGTTGCGGCGACGCTCGTCTTCGGCGTATGGCAATTGCGCTCGGCGAAGTCTGGCCCTTCCCTGCGCGTGGCGGCCATTCAGGATTTCTCAGGTGGAGAAACGGGAGACCTCGCGCCCGATCCACCGGCGAATGTCGAGAACGACCGAGAGAAAATGACCCGTAAGGCGGCCGCGCAGGGCGCGAAGCTGATCGTGTGGTCGGAGGAGTGCCTGGGATCGGGTTTCAACCCCGACAATCCACGCGATCGAACCACCGCGCTGGCGCGGGAGACCAATGCGTTTCTCGCCGTCGGCTACTCCGACTCCCACCGCCCCAAGGCCTATAACTGCGCCGGCCTCGTCTCGCCCGAAGGCAAGCTGCTCGGCGCGCATCACAAAGTCCATCTGTATCTGGGCGAAAGCGAAAGCGTCACCGTCGGTGGGCGGGCGACTTCCTACCCTTCGCCGCTCGGACACGTCGGCATGGAAGTATGTTTCGACAGCTGCTACACCAACATCACACGCCAGGTCGCCGCGTCCGGCGCACAGATCATCGCGATGCCGAACTATGATCCGCCGACGCCGCGCGGCGTCCTGCACGATCTCCACGTCGCCTTCCTGCCGTTCCGAGCCGTCGAAAACCACATCCCTTTCGTCCGTTCCGATTCCAACGGCCGCTCGCAGGTCGTGGACGCCTACGGACGATTAGTAGGAGTATCGCCCCTGTACTCCCCTGATATCCTGGTTCGCGACGTCGCGCTGGGCGACGGAAAGGGCACGCCGTTCACACGCTGGGGCGACTGGCTGGCGTATCTCTGCCTGGCGGGAAGCACGTTTTTCCTGGGGACAATGTTTCGCCGTGAAAAACAGACTGCGCCCAGCGAATAGCAGTTATGCTACAATCGATTTGGGATAAAATAGAAGCGCCGATCTCTTGACTCTCGCGACGGCGGCGGGCACTATTGACCAGTAAGTTTATAGTAATAGACGACTTATAAAAATCACCGAACGCTGAATGGTAAGCTTGACAAAAGGACGCTTGGGTCTTATAATAATCGAAATCTGATTTTACAGTAAAATCGTTTTGGATTGATGAATAGGACTCCATTGCGCGCTTCCATCCGACAAGTGGCCGAGGCCGCCGGTGTTTCACCGATGACCGTTTCGAACGTGCTTCGCGGCCGGACCGATCTGGTCGTGGAAAAGACACGTGAACGAGTGCTTCAGGCGGCGCGCAACCTCAACTATGTCCCAGTGCGGACGGCGGCGCAGAACCGGCATATCCGGACAAATGCTATTGGGGTTGTTTTTCTCCATTCGCACCGGCCGGATGGCCCAGTCGGCTACCCGACATTTTTAGGAATGTATAGCCGCGCCCGAGAGCTCGACCATGATCTGACGATCTTCCTGCGCTCTGAGCCGGACTGGGTGAAGCCGGGAACCGAGGCGCAGTTTCTGGACCGCCGCTGCGACGGATTTATCTTCGTCGGCAGCAACCGTCCCGAAATCACCGAAAAGCTCTTTGAAAATAAGGTGCCGGTGGTCGAATGCTACAGCGTCGCGCCCTCCCCTGGCGCCGCGCGTGTCCTGAGCGATAACGCCGACGGTATGCGCCAGGCGGTCATGCATCTTGCACAGCTCGGGCACGAGCGAATCGCGCATATCGCCGGTCCGCAAGTGAATATGGAAGCGCGGGAGCGACTGAGCGGGTTTCGCGCAGCAATGCAAGAGCGCTTCGGCGCGGATTATCATGACTATGTCGTTCTGGCGAACACCTGGGGCCGGATCATGCGCTTCGACAACGCCTACGGGGACATCGATGAAATCACTCGCCCGGCGATCGAAGCCATATTGTCTATCGGTGTGACGGCTGTCGTTTGCGCCAACGATCTGCTGGCGCTCGCTCTCTGGCGCCTGGCTGAGGAACGTGGACTGCGCGTGCCTCAGGACTTGTCCATTATTGGTGTGGACAATATCATGCAGTCCCAATACCAGGGACTGAGCAGTATTTCGACCCCATTCGAGCAGATCGGCCAGGCGGCGGTAGACGCCATAATGGCGATTGAAAAGGGCGTAAGCACTGCTGAAGCCAGCCGTGTTTTGCCCGTCGAATTGATACAAAGATCGTCTGTATCCGTTCCTTTCCAGCGATAACCGCACGGAGATTCATACCGGCGCGGTTACTATTTTTCGGCGGTATTTTACAGTAAAATTAAAGGAGTCGTTCTGTCATGTCTCGTAACAACCGAGTTTCCCAGGGGTTTACTCTGATTGAATTGCTCGTCGTCATCGCTATCATCGCGATTCTCGCCGCCATTCTCTTCCCCGTCTTCGCCAAGGCCCGGGAAAAGGCGCGCCAGACCAGCTGCGTTTCCAACGAGAAACAGATGGGCCTCGCCTTCCTGCAATACGTTCAGGACAACGACGAAGCATTCCCGCTCTCAGTCGTCAGCACCGTCTCTCCCCCGCCCGCCGGCATGGCGGTCGGCTGGGCCGATGCGATCCAGCCGTATCAAAAGAGTCTCGCGATCTTTCAATGCCCCAGCGAACCGTTTCCGGCGAACATCACGCCGCAGAACGCCGGTTACACGGATTACTGGATGAATAAGAACGCTGGCGACGGCACTCAAACACTGCCGCTTTGCAACAATCCGGCCGTGACAATCATGATCGGCGAAGGCGGCGCCTCCACCGGCGTGCTCGTCGCCAACTCAACTGCCCGATTCCGCAGCAACGGCTGCAACGGCGCCGGCGACGCATCCGCCGCCGGCCTAGATCGAACCCAGCCCGTTTGCGGCGGCGCCGGCCTCGTAACGAATCTCGGCGGCGGCGGCTTCCGTCATACCGAAGGCGCCAATTACGGCTTCGCCGATGGGCACGCCAAGTGGATCAAGAACTCTGGCCCCAACGCTTCGCCCAAGATCTGGAACGGAGCCACACTCTTCGCGCAGTCCGGCAACGATCCGACGCTGCGGCTGAAAGACTAATACTTGCGATGACCAAGACAACAAGCCAATGGACGAAGGGGCTTATGGCGGCTTTCGGATGCATCGCCTTAATCGGCTTTTCCGGCTGCGCGACAAACGCAATTCCGGCGGAGAAGCCTCAGACGATTGACGCTTCCAAAGCGCAGCACCCCAATGTTCTGATTATTCTGGCGGACGATATGGGATGGTCCGACATCGGCTGTTATGGCGGCGAGATCAGCACTCCGAACATCGATGCGCTGGCGAAGGACGGACTGCGCTTCACGCAATTCTACAATTCTGCGCGTTGCTGTCCCTCGCGCGCTGCGCTGCTGACGGGCCTGAACCCGCATCAGGCCGGCGTGCCGGACATGGGCACGCCGCTCAACAACCGATGCGTCACCCTCGCCGAAGCGCTCAAGCCCGCTGGCTACCACACATACATGGTCGGCAAATGGCATCTGGGCGAAGGTTCGAGGGACAGTCCAACGGCGCGTGGTTTTGAAGAGTTTTATGGCATGCCGGGCGGCTTCAATACCTACTGGAAGGAAGATCCGTACTACACGCGTCTGCCCGCCGACCACGCCAAGCGGGTTTACAAGCCCGGCGACTTCTACTCCACCAATGTGTTCGGCGACTATGCGCTGGATTTCATGAACCAAGGGCAAAAATCCGGCGGTCCCTGGATGATGTACCTTGCGTTCAACGCGGCGCATTTCCCGCTGGGCGCGCCTGAAGACGCGATCGAGAAATACGAAGCGATGTACCGGACCAAGGGCTGGGACGCGATTCGCGCGGAACGCCTGGCGCGTCAAAAAGCTTTGGGGCTCGTACCGACCGATTTGAAGCTTACGCCACGCAGCGTCGTTCCGAAGAACTTCATCAACGTACAGACCGGCTGGGCCGACAAAGACAATCCGGCGTGGGATTCTCTGCCCGAGGACCGGCGCGCCGACCTCGCGCGCCGCATGGCGGTGTACGCAGCGGCGATCGATATCATGGACCGAAACATCGGCCGCGTTGTCGCCCATCTCAAAGAAACCGGACAGTGGAATAACACCCTGATCTTCTTTCTGAGCGACAACGGCGCCTGCGCCGAGTGGGACCCTTACGGCTTCGATCAATTGGACTCCCCCAAGAACATCCTGCACACCGGCGACGCTCTCAAAACCGTGGGCGGGCCGGACAGCTATATCAGCTACGGCAGCGGCTGGGCGAACGCCAGCAACACGCCCTGGCGTCTCTACAAGCACTACACGCAGGAGGGCGGCATCCGCACGCCGATGATCGTCCACTGGCCGGCGGGCCTGAAGGCCAAGTCCGGTTCAACAACGGATCAGCCCGGCTACATCACAGACTTTATGCCGACGATCCTCAAAGCCTGCGGCGCGTCCTATCCCAAGGAATACAAAGGCAGCGACATCCTGCCGATGGAAGGCGAAAGCCTCCTGCCGACCTTTACTGGCGCAAAACTGCCGTCGCGGACGCTCTGCGTCGAACACGAGGGCAATCGCATGGTGCGTGAGCAGAACTGGAAACTGGTCGCGCTGGCGAATAAGCCCTGGGAGCTGTACGATCTGTCCAAAGATCCGTCCGAAATGAACGACCTCGCCGCAAGCGATCCGAAACGCGTGCAGACCATGGGCGACGCCTGGGAAGCCTGGGCGGAACGCTGCAATGTCGTTCCGAAGTCGTCCCCGCAAATCGCCGGCAAGCCGATCGATATCCGATGCGATGTCACCACGCAAAGCAGCGACGGCGTCATTCTTGCGCAGGGCGGAGACCAACGAGGCTACGCGCTGTATTTGAAAGCCGGAAAACCCGTATTCGCAGTCCGTGAGGCCGGGAAGCTTTACGCCGTCACCGCCTCAGACGCCGCGCCCAAGGGCAAGTTCTCTTTGGAGGCGCATCTGGAGGCGAGCGGCGCCATGACGCTCTCCGTCAACGGCGCGGCGCCCGTTCGCGGAACCGCGCCCGGCGTGATCGCCACCCAGCCGCAGGACGGTCTGAGCATCGGCGAAGACGCCCAAAGCTCTGTCGGCGACTACACAGGCCCCAATCCGCTCAAAGGCAAGGTTGAAAACGTGAAGGTAACGACGGGGAAATAAGTCCCGCTTAATAGTGGCCCGGCCGAGTGAACAATATATAGAGGTTCTTTCCTATGCGCTCTCACCTGCGCCTTCCCATAATTTCCATACTACTATTCGCGCTCGCCGCCCCGTCCCAGGCCGCTCCGGAGAAGAAGCCGAACATCGTCGTCATCCTCGTCGACGACATGGGCTACTCCGACATCGGCTGCTATGGCGGTGAGATCAAAACCCCTAACCTCGACAAGCTGGCCGGTGAAGGCGTGCGGTTCACGCAGTTCCACAACACGGCGCGATGCTGCCCATCGCGGGCGGCGCTGCTGACGGGGCTGTATCCCCATCAGGCGGGCGTTGGCCATATGACCGACGAGCAGGACGACGCCGACGGAAAACCGCTGCCGGGCTACAGCGGGCGGCTCAACGATCGCTGCGTCACCATCCCCGAGGCGCTCCATGGCGCCGGCTACTTCACCGCCATGACCGGCAAATGGCACGTTGGGCAGAATTACGGGGTGACGCCCTGGGGACGCGGCTTCGACCGCACGCTCACCTGCGCGCAGGGCGGCTTTTACTTCCCCGGAACGCCGGTCGGCGGCCCGCTGTATTTGAACGGCAAGAACATCGGCCGCACCGGGGCGCCGCTGCCCGCGACCTGGTATTCGACGGATCTGTGGACTGACTACGGCCTGAAGTTCATCGACGAAGCGCGCACGGCTCACAAGCCGTTCTTTCTTTATCTCGCGCACAACGCCCCGCACTTCGCGCTCCAGGCGCCAGCCGCCGATATCGCGCGCTGGCGCGGCAAGTTCAAGGCCGGATGGGACAAACTGCGCGAGGCGCGTTACAAACGTCAGATCCAGATGGGGCTGATCGACAAGTCCTGGCCGCTGTCGCCCCGTCTCCCGGAAGTTCCGGCCTGGGACAGTTTGACGCCCGCACAGCAGGATCGCTACGATCACATCATGGCGATCTACGCCGCTGTGGTGGAGCACATGGACAAGTCCGTGGGGACATTGATAGCTGGCCTGAAACAGCGCGGGGAACTGGACAACACGCTCATTTTGTTTATGAGTGACAACGGCGGCAACGCCGAGAGCGGCGTGCAGGGACGTCTGGAGGGCGCAAATCCCGGTGGGCCAAAGTCCACTGTGTTTGTCGGCCAGGCCTGGGCAACGCTGAACAATACACCGTTCGTGCGTTACAAGCACTACACCGACGAAGGCGGCGTCGCGACGCCGCTGATCGCGCACTGGCCCAATGGGATCCCAAAAGCGCGCGACGGCCGACTGGAAACACAGCCTGGACACGTCATTGATATCATGGCGACCTGTCTGGATGTGGCTGGCGCGGCTTATCCTAAGACATTTCACGATCACGCAATCACGCCGATCGAGGGCGTCAGTCTGCGCCCGGCGTTTGCGGGCAAGACGATCCAGCGCACGCAGCCGATCTTCTGGGAGCATGAAGGCAACCGGGCCGTTTTGGCAAGCCCCTGGAAACTCGTCGCGGTCGACGGCAAGCCCTGGCGGCTCTACAATACCGCCGCTGACCGCACCGAGCAGCATGACCTGGCCGGCGCTCAGCCGGACCGCGTGAAGCTGCTGGCGACTCAATGGGATGCCTGGGCGAAGCGCGCCGACGTGCTGCCACTGCATCCCGAAAACGGCGTTCTGAGCGGTGAAACACAGTTCACGCTCAAGGAAGGCGACCATTTGGATCGCGCCCATGCGCCCGCCGTCGCCGGATGCGGCTTTACCCTCACCGCGAAATTCGACGCCACTGGGACAGATGGGGTGGTGGCGGCTCAAGGCGGTGCGGCCCAGGGCTATACGCTCTTTCTTCAAAACGGAAAGCTGACGTTTCTGGTCCGGGAAGCCGGGCATACGACCCAGATCGCCACGCCGCAGTCCGTCACCGGCGCCCATACCGCCGTGGCTCGCGTGGAAGCGGACGGCGTCCTGAGCCTCACGCTCGACAGCCAGGGCATCGTCAAAGGCAAAGCGCCCGGCCCGCTGCCCCAAACTCCGATTGAAGGATTGGACATCGGAGAAGATCGAGGCGCTCGGGTCGGGCCGTATGGAGCCGCCAACACGTTTGCAGGAACCATCCAATCGGTCATAATCGAATTAGACAGCAAGCCTGTGGATTAAGATATGAATGTACCACGCCATCGACACTTCGTTCCCTGCGCCGCGAGCCTGGCCGCCATGGCCACGCTCACGGCCATGGGATTTTTGGGCGCGTCCACCGCCGAAGCGGCGCCCGCAGCCCACCGCGTCGCTTCGTCTCACCCGGCGCCAGCTGGCATGGTCTGGATCGCGCCTGGCCGCTTTCAGATGGGCAGCGACAACGCCATGTTCCCGGATGCGCAGCCGGTACATCCGGTCACGCTGGACGGCTTCTTCATCGACCGCAATCTCGTGACCAACGCCCAGTTCTCACGCTTTATACGCGCGACCCATTATGTGACGGTCGCCGAGCAGCGTCCGGACCCGAAACTGTTTCCCGGCGTTCCTGCGGACAAATTGGTTCCGGGCGCGGTCGTGTTCGCTCCCCCGTCCCACCCCGTCGCGCTCGACGATGCGTCTCAGTGGTGGCGCTACGTTCCCGGCGCCAACTGGCGGCATCCGGAAGGCCCGAAAAGCAGCATTGCAAAACGGATGGATCATCCGGTCGTGCAGGTGTGCTGGGACGACGCCGCCGCCTACGCCAAGTGGGCCGGCAAGCGCCTCCCTACGGAGGCGGAATGGGAATACGCCGCGCGCGGTGGCCTCAGTCAAAAGCCGTACGTCTGGGGCGACACTTTCAAACCGCACAGCCGGACCATGGCGAACACGTTCCAGGGCAATTTCCCGGACCGCAACACCCACGAAGACGGCTACACGGGAACATCCCCCGTCGGCAAATTCCCGCCGAACGGCTTCGGACTCTACGACATGGCCGGAAATGTCTGGGAATGGTGCGCCGACTGGTACCGGCCCGATTACTACAAAGTCAGCACGCGCAAAAACCCCCGAGGGCCTTCCACAAGCTATGATCCCGATGAGCCGAGCATCCCCAAGCGCGCGCAGCGCGGCGGGTCGTTCCTGTGCACGGACCAATATTGCTCGCGCTATATGCCGGGCAGCCGGGGCAAAGGAGACGTTTTGACAGGGACGTCGAATGTGGGCTTTCGGTGCGTGGTTTCGGGGGGCAATTCAGATCGGATGCGACACGGCTTATGAAGGCGCGCCGCCCTTGCCCACAGCTGGAAGCAATGGTCTAATCAGAGGTAAGTCGGCTAAAGCAGACTGTCGGATTTCGGTTATTGGGGAACGCTTATCCGACCCTAATCTGATAGCCTGCTTTAGCTTGCTTCCCTTTGATTAGACCATTGCTTCCAGCTGTGGGCAAGAGCTTACCGCCGATAAGCCACCCGTCCCCCAATCACCGTCCACTCCACCCGCCCCGTCTCCGGGTCCATCACCACAAGATCGCCTTGCTTCCCAGGCTCTAACGTCCCCACCCGATCCAAAATTCCTAACTGCCGCGCCGCGTTCGCCGACGACAAACGCGCGGCCTGCCAAGGGGCGAGTTGCGCGAATTTGAGCGCGTTATGAAATGCGCGGTCCATGGTGAGGATACTGCCGGCGAGGGTTCCATCGGCGAAGGTCGCTTCGCCGTTCTGGACGTTCACGTCGAAGCCGCCCAGTTTGTAAACGCCATCGGGCATCGCCGCGCCTTCCATGGCGTCGGTGATCAGCACAACACCGTCGAGGCCCTTGGCGGCGACCGTCAGTCGCACGATTTGCGGAGCGAGGTGAACGCCATCGGCAATCACCTCGGCGACGATCTCGGGGGAGACAAGAATGGCGCCGGCGGTTCCCGGCTCGCGATGGTGGACGCCGCGCATGGCGTTGAAAAGATGCGTTCCCTGACGCACGCCCCAGGGAATCGCGCGCGCCACGTCGGCGGCTCGCGAGTCGGTATGCCCGGCGGAGACGACCACATTTGCGGCCAGAGCCGCGCGGGTCACAGCCTCGGCGCCCTCCATCTCAGGGGCAAGAGTGATCTCACGGATCGCGCCGCCGCCGATCTCCACCCAGTGTGTAAATTCTTCTAAATCGGGAAGGCGCACATGCGCTTCGGGCTGAGCGCCGCGCCGCGCGGGACAAATATAGGGGCCTTCTAGATGGACCCCCACGATCCGCGCTTCGTCGACCCCGCGTCCCGTTTCAATCACCTTGCGGGCGGCGCGGATCGCGGCGTCGGTATCCGTGCGTGAGGCCGTGAGGGTTGTCGCCAGCAGTCCCGTCGTCCCAAAGCGCGCGTGGGTGCGTGCGGCGGTGCGCGCTGCCGCTACTGTCCCATGCATGAAGTCCGCGCCGCCGCCGCCGTGGACATGCATGTCGATGAATCCCGGCAGCACCCAATAGCCGCCGGCGTCGATGTCGCCGCTTTTGGCGACGCCTGAGGAGCGGGAGGCGATCTCCACAATCAAGCCTGTTTCTTCGTCGATTGTCAGGGCGGCGCCTGACAAAACTCCATCGATGGTCACGATTTCGCCGGTCACTGTAATCATGGTTGAAATTTCTAAAAAATCCTTGTGAAATCCTGCACGAAATACCGGGACAATGGGTATGTTACGATATCCACTTGTCCTCACGCTGCAGCTGATTGCGCACGCCCCTTGACAGGTGGCGCCTTTCACCAGGTGTCTTGCGTTCAAAAAAATATTCGGCTGCTCTCCAGTGTGAGAGCAAAAACACCATAATTTGAACAGGCTGGCGGGATACAACGTCTACACAGTCAACCATAGTTTGAGGGGGATGGGAAATGGCGCGGACCAAAGGATTTACACTTGTCAACTTGCTGATGATCGTTGCGCTGATCGCGCTGCTATCGGCGGTTCTGTTCCCGCAGATCTGCCGCAGCAACGATGAAACCAACGGCGTCCAAATGGAATACAACACTCACTAACGCGAGTGTCGCTATCTATCAATCGCCAACTCCAGGGCTAAACTTAAGCAGGGCATACGAATGCCTCTGGCGAAGCGCGCCGTATTTCTGTTACAATAGCGGCGTATGCGCGCTTCACTCCAGCATCGGCCTCTGCTTTGTTTCTCCTGCGCGTTTGCGCTCGGCGTCGCCGCGCGTGGCGCTGGATACGCTCCGGTATGGCTGATCGCGAGCCTTCTGGCGCTGGGCGTTCTGCTGCTCCTCTGGCGCACGTCTTGCTGGCCTGCCGCCGCTGCGGGACTGCTCCTCGCGGGCCTCGCCTGCGGCGCGCTTCGGGAGTCTGCCGCCCGCGTCATTCCTCCAAACGATATCAGCCATCACACGGCCCCGGGAGTGTTGTCAACCGTCACGGGATTCGTCGCCAACGATCCGGAGACGCGGCCGGGACATCTCGTCTTTCGCCTGCGTGCGGAACAGATTCAAACGCGCGGCGAAACTATGGCGGCCACGGGCCAGATATACGTCACGCTCGCTTCTGCACAAGGCCGCGCCCTGCCCACCCTGGACTACGGCGACCACGTCGCCTTGCGCGGGTATCTCGATCGGCCTCAGGACGCCACCAACCCCGGCGCCTTCTCCTGGCGGGATTATCTTGCGCGCCAAGGCGTTTACGCCACCTTATCCGTCCGTCAGCCTCCCGCCGAAATCTCTCAGCGTGCGGATCGAAATCCGTTTTTTACCCTCGCCTGGACCACGCGCCGTAAGATCGTCTCCTCACTGAACGCGCATCTGCCGCCGACGGACGCGGCCGTGCTGTGCGGAATTCTGATCGGCCGGCGAGTCGATCTCGACGCATCGATCATGTCCTCATTTGTCCACACAGGTACGGTTCATATTCTTGCCTCGGCGGGTCTCCACGTCGGAATTCTCCTCTGGTGGCTTCTCGCCGCCGCGCGGCGGCTCACGCTGCCCCGCCGATGGTCGGCTCTGGGGATCATCGCCATACTCTGGCTATACGCCGTAATGGCCGGCGGGCGGCCTTCCGTCACACGCGCCGTGCTGCTGGCGACCGTGTACCTGGGCGCGCTTTTGTTCGAGCGTGAGCCGGACCTTTCCACAGCGCTTGGATTCGCCGCGCTCGTGATCCTGCTGGACAATCCGCAAACTCTCTTCGACGCCGGGTTCCAGATGTCGTTCTTCACCGTCGCCACCCTCGCCGCCGCAATGCCGCTCTGGTCGGATTACTGGCGCGGCCGATCCCAGCAATGGACGCGCCTCGCGCCGGCCGGCCGACGCGCCGTCTTCTGGGCGCTGGAGCTCACGGGCCTGACACTGTTCGCGCAGCTTGGCTCCGCGCCGATCGTCGCCAGCGCCTACAATGAGTTCTCCCTCAGCGGCGTCCTCGCCAATCTTCTCGTCGTGCCGGCGCTGTTTCTGATCATCCCACTGGGATTTCTGACCGCCGTACTGGCAGGCGTTTCCCACGCAGCGGGCGCATTCGGCGCGATGCTTCTTTTGCCGCTGCTGGATTATGTGATCGCAGTTGTGCGAGCGTGCGGCGAAGGTCCGTGGGCGTTCCGAGCGATCCAAACGCCGTCAGTACTTTCGATCGCGCTTTATTACGGCGGGATCGCCGCCGCCACATACTTCTTAAGCCGCTCGAAAATTTCCGTGGATCTTGCGGAAATCCCATAAAAATGCTCGTTTGTCTCTTATAATAAAGCACACCCGTTTGCCGCTCTAGGAATCATGATATGATCGCACGATCTTTTTTCAGTCTCGCCTTGCTTATGACCGTAACGGCGGCGCACGGCGCTCCCAAACTGCGTATCCCCTATCCCAACATGGATGGCGGCATTTTAAAAGTTACTACGCGCGGAGGAGCGGGCAGCGCGAAGATGGCTCCGGAACTGCGCCTGCTCGCACGACAGTTCGACGCAAGGCCGGCGGGCGCCGACACATTCGTCTATTCCAAAGCGCAGCTCAAAAGCCGTTTTGGGATCGATGGGACCGAGCGTACGCCGCAGGTCAGTGTGGCTTTGACCGTGGCTTCCAGCGCGGGAGACGCCCCCCTGGAGGCAGCCGGCGCGGTGATCTATAAGCGTTCCGTCTCCCATACAGTCTACGCCCACATTCCCGTCGCCCGCCTCGCGGATCTGGCGGCGGAAAGCTCCGTGTACGCGATCCGTCTGGCCCGAAGCGCCGCATATCCGCCCACGCCCCGCAGCTCCAGTCCGCCGCGAATTCGACCATTCCAGAATACGCGAGGCAGCGAAACCACCCCGACTGATTTCGATCATCAGGGGCTGACCGGCAAAGGCATAGTCGTTGGCGTCATCGACTCGGGGATCGACTGGCGGCACGCCGACTTCCGGCGCGCCGACGGCTCCACGCGCATCCTCGCCCTGTGGGATATGACGGATCAGTCCTGGAAAACATCGAAAGGCAAGATCGGCTCGAAACCGCCGCAGGTGGCGGGCAAGGAGATTTTGGGAACGCTTTACACGCGTGATCAGATCGACGCCGCGCTGCGCAAGGCAGGCGTGGTGAAGTCGCTCGACAGCGAGGGCCACGGCACCGCCTGCGCCGGAACCGCCGCAGGCAGCGGCGCGGATTTCCCGGGAGTGGCGCCCGAAGCGGACCTCATCGTCGTCAAGGCGGGCAATAACGGCGCCAATCCGTTTTACTTCCTGGGAACGCAATTTGTCGTCGATCAAGCAAAGCTGCTGGGCGAGCCATGCGTCATCAGCCAGAGCTTCGGCTCCAATGACACGGCCCACGACGGCGGCAGTCTGGAAGAGGAAGCGATGAACGAGATCGCGGCGCCGGGCAATCCTGGCGTCTGCATCTGCGTGGCGGCCGGCAACGATGGACAAAACAGCTCCCACGCCAGCGGTCGCTTCGGCGCGCAAACCCCTGGCCAGGCCGACATCGAAAGCCGCCCCATCCAGCTGTTTGTCCAGCAGCCGACCCTGCTGGACGCTTATTTCAAAGACGCTGATGAGTGGGGGCTCGCGGTGGTGGGGCTGGACAAATTTTTGATCGGCAAAAACGGTGAGCCTGCGGTATTTTATGTCGCACGCAACGGCAAGGGCATCAAGGGGATCATCAGCACGCCGACGAAAATCCCCAAATCGTTCTCGGCGTTTTTCCAGACCGTCCAAACCGATCAGGTTTCCGATGGAAAGGAAGACCGGGTATCGGTCCCTTTGCAGACAGGCCGCTACCTGGTCTACGCCTTCGGCGCTGGCGCCAAAGTGACGGACGGCGCATTCCATCTCTACCTGCCGTTCTCCGGCAACGCCTCCTTCGGCGACGGCGCGGACAAACACGCTATGGTCGCGTCGCCCGGCACGGCCTCCAATGTGATCACGGTCGGTTCGTATAACGTTCGCAAGTCCTGGCGCGGGGCCTCCGGCAAGACCACGACATACAATCTGCCGGTCGGCGATATCTCCGACTACTCCAGCCCCGGCTTCCGCCGCGACGGGATCGTCAAACCGGAGATCGCCGCGCCGGGCGCATACACGATCTCGCCGCTCGCCCAGGGCTCAAGTATGGGTTTGAATGAGGCGGGAAAGCCCGATCTAGCCTCCCTCACACCGGACAAAAAACACATCGCATGGTCCGGCACCAGCGCCGCCTGCCCCTACACGGCCGGCGTCATCGCCCTGATGCTGCAAAAGAACCCGGCGCTCGACGAAGCCCAGATCCGTAAAATCCTCACCAGCACTGCCCACAGCGACGACTTCACCGGCTCCGTTCCCAACTCCGAATGGGGCTACGGCAAACTCGACCCCGCCGCCGCCATCCACGCGACGCTTGAGAGCGATCACACAAAACCCGAACCGATTCAGCCATGAAGCGCATCCATCAAAAATTGTGGATACGGTGCAGCCTGGCGCTCACGCTGCTGGCCTCTGGAATGGGTCATGTGTACGCACAGGGACCCGGACCTGACACGCTCACGCCGCAGCAATGGGAAGATGGCGGACTGGCCGCCATTACCTTCGATGACTACGCCACCGCGATCGGAAGCTTCGAAAACGCCGTTGCCGGCGACCCGCATCAGGCCAAATATGTATGTGAGCTCAGCGAAGCGCTGACCCATGAGAAGCGATTTCTAGACGCCTACCGCCTCATAAAGTCCAAACTGCCATATTTCAAATCGATTGACGCGAACGTTCTCCAAGTGTCCCTCTCAATCGTACACCGCGCATGGGGAGCAGAGCTGCGGGATACCGCTCATCCCGCGGAGAGCATTGCGCAGTTCCAGCGCGCTTATGCAATTGACATAATACTAAGGCCGCACGCCGCCTGCATCAACCAGATAAGCATCGGCGACGCTTGGAATTCGCTCCACAACTTTGTACGCGCACGCGCCGTCAATTCTCAAGCCCTCAAAATCGCTCGCCAATCCCAGTACGCAGATGCCGAGATACTCGCGCTCACCTCACGCGCGAATATCGAACGCGACGACAATGAATTTACCCGATCCGTCTATTATTTTCAGCGGGCCTTAAACCGCGCCCGGCAGTCTAAGGACGTCAATCTCGAATATATGATCTTGATGGGGCTTCAGCAGGCTTATGTGGAAGTAGGTAAGTTCGAGAAATCGGAAGAGTGCAGCAATTTCATTCTGGCGAAAGCACGCCGTGAAAAAGATACTGAGTTGATTGTGGAGACTCTCTGCAATATCGGACGCTGCGAGACCCTGCGCTATCGCTCTTCGGAATCCTTGAAATCTTACCAGGCGGCTCTTGCTGTCGCGGAAACGGAACCAGAAAAGGCGGAAGTATTCCGTGGCTTGGGCGATACTTATGACCTGATCGGCGCCCACGAACAATCCGCCGTTTATTATTCCCAGGCAGTCGCGGCCTTTGAAGCCGCCGGCGATGCTCGTGGCGCACTGCTGGCGCGCATTGCTCGATACCATCCGACCGCAGGTCAGAGGCCGACATCCGGGGAAATGGACAGACTGGAACAGATGCGCGCCGACGCTCAAAAAATCGGCGATACTGAGGCGGAAGTCGAGGTTTGGGAAAAGAGGGCGACGGCTTACCAGAACATCGACGCAATCGAGTACATCAAAAGCTTGGAGGAGAGCCTCAAAATCCGCCGTGAGCATCTAGAGATGGGCTCGCCGCTCATAACGATGGTTCGCATTGCCCTCGCCGAAAGCCTATTAGGACGAAAAGTAGCGGCGCGGCGCCATTACTTGGAAGCGCTCATCATTGCTCGGCGCCACGGACTGGCGAAGGAAGAAGCTTACGCACTCGCAAGCTACGGGCAATTTCTTGGAGGTATTCCCGGAAGCGGCCGAGAAGGGATCGCCCTGCTGCTGAACTCAATCCCCATTTGCCGCGCCGCTCAGGATCGAAAGCTGGAGGAGCTGGCTTTCACCTCGCTGATGTTCGCTTATCTTATTCAGGGCGACAAAAACGCCTCAATCTTCTATGGCAAACAGGCAGTCCGTATTTCCGAGTCGTTCCGGTCGGATGCGCGGATGCTGGGGCCAGAGGCGCTGGCGGCAATTCTGCAATTCGATCTTGTGATATACCGGACGGTTGCGGAGACGCTCGTGCAGCAGGGACGCCTCCCGGAAGCGCAGCAAATTTTGCAATTGATGAAGCGTAAGGAGTATCGTGACTTCGCCGAGCGCGGCGGATCCGACACAGCGACTCCAGACGAGACGGTAACGCTGACGGCGACCGAAGCGGCGTGGCAGGTGCGATACCTAAAGATCGCGGATCAGGTGACGGCGATCGGCCGAAAGCGTGAGGCGCTGTTGGAGCGCAAGTCGCAGGCCCAGGTCGACCCGGCGGCGTTTACCGACGCGGACAAAAAGACGCTGGCAGAGGTGGACCGAGATCTGGTGGTCGCCAATACGGCGTTCCAAAAGTCGCTGACGAAGATGGCCGTGGAGTTTGCGAAGCCTGGCGCGTCGCCGCGCCTGGCGTCCGTCGGCGAAACGTCCGGGCTTTCGGATACCTTGCGCAATCTTGGCCCGGGAACGGTCGCGTTGTATACGATCGTTGAGGCGGACAAATACCGGGTCATCGTCATCACGTCGCAAACACAGAAGGCGGAAGAGTACGCCATCTCCTCCGCCGCGCTCAATAAAAAGATCATGGCGCTGCGCGAAGCGCTCCAGGACCCCAGCCTCGATCCGCGCCCGCTTGCCCTGGAGCTTTATAAAATTCTGATCGGGCCGATTGAAAAAGATCTGGCGGGCGCGCAGGCGAAGACGCTGATGTGGTCGCTCGACGGCGCCCTGCGTTATCTTCCCATCGCGGCGCTCTACGACGGCAGGCAATATCTGGCGGAGCGATATCGCAATGAAGTATTTACACTGGCGAGCCAGAGCCGTCTGGAAGACACGCCGACGGCGCACTGGTCCGCGCTCGGCCTCGGCGTCTCCCAGGCGCAGCCCGGCTTTGAAGCGCTGCCGTCCGTTCCGGAAGAACTGCACGGAATCATCCAGGGCGATCCCGCGAACGCGAACGCCGTACTTCCCGGCGCCGTGCTGCTGGACGCCGCGTTCACCCGCGATTCGATGATCGCCGCGCTGGAAGATCGAAAATACCCGGTCGTCCATATCGCCAGCCACTTTTCGTTTCGGCCGGGGAGCGACGCGGACTCGTTTCTCCTGCTCGGCGACGGAACCCATCTCACGCTGGCCGATCTCAAGAGCCTGCCTCAGATCTTTCAAGGGACCGATCTGCTGACCCTCTCCGCCTGCGACACCGCCATGAGCGCAGGCGGCGACGGGTCCGGCGGCCGCGAGATCGAAGGCTGCGCGGTCATCGCGCAGCGCCAGGGCGCCCGGTCCATTCTCGCCAGTCTCTGGCCGGTCGCCGACGAAAGCACACAGATGCTCATGCGCGCCTTCTACCAATGGCGCGAAACTCATCCTGGCGCATCCAAAGCCGAAGCGCTCCAGGCCGCGCAGCTTTCTCTCCTTCATGGAGAGCAAGCGGCTTCCGCCGGCGCGCCGCGCGGCGCCGCGAAAACTACTCCCAAGGTCGAATCCGCCCCATCGGAAACCCCGGATTATACGCCCGATCCCAAAGCGCCCTTCGCCCACCCATACTTCTGGGCGCCGTTCGTTTTGATTGGGAATTGGAAGTGACGCCCGCGAGGTTTAGTGCGCGAATGCAATCGCGGCGGCCCCTGCCCATGGCAGCACGGTCAGCAAAACGATGACGAACGCGGCGAATGGCCGAAATTCTCGCATGGAATATCCAAAACCCCAGGCGATTACGATGCCGAAAACCGCCGCCAGGGAAAACTTGCTCAGCAGCGACCCAAAATCGATCCCTGCTCCTGATTGCCCCGCGACTGCGAAGATAAGCAGACTCCATAAAACACAGCCTATCCCGAATTCACTAATGCGGCGAAGTAAGAATTCCTGATGCGCCTCTTTTTGAACGATCATTTGCTGTTTCCTCTGAACCTTGCTCAGCGACTGTTTCAATTCCGCAATCGCGGGATCGTTGGAAAATCCTAAGTGCTCGAAGCAGGCGTCAGCGTCCTCGATCAAGTCCGCGGATCCTGACGGCACATAACCGAGTTTCGTCGCGAGCTTAAGCGCCATGCGAAAATAAGGCTCAGAGCCCAGCCAATTTTCGTTCTTCGTGTACGCCTTCCCCATCACATGAGCTACATTCAAATCCAGCCGGTCCGACGGAGAGTGGATATTAAGACGCTGATATTCCTCATACGCTTTCTGACCTTCTTCCAATCCGTGAAGATCCAAGATAGCGCAAAGGCGGCAGGTCAGCAGCGTGACCGCCATTCGCTCGTCTGTGTCGATCGGATACTGCGCTCGCAATTCGTCGATGATCTCCAGCGCCTCCGCGGGCTGCTTCATCATCAGCAGCCATCGAAAGCGATCCCATCGAAGCTGAACCCAGTGATCGTCGCCTTTCGCGCCGCTGTAAAGCGCGTCCGCTTCATCCAGCGCTTCGCCGGCTTCGCCCCCGTCTTCCGCGTAGATCTCGACGCTCGCACGCAGCAGGGCGTATTCCAAACGATATTTGGGCGTGCTTCGGCCAGCGGCGCCCATCAGAGGCATTAACGATCGCGCACTCTCGATATCGCCAAAGCGCAGAAGCGCCGGCGCCACGAATTTCGCGTAGTGATAAACCCCTCTGTGATCTCCGATCCCATTCAAGAACTGTATCATATCCAGGCCCTGTTTCAGGTCTTCTCTAGACAAAGCGACGCGCGTTGATTTGCGCGGCCAGAAATGATCGAAGATCGTGGCGCCGTCATTCTGTTCCGCGTATGATCCGCTCAAACCCCGCAGCGGGATGATGCTGCACACCAGACATAAACAGGCGGCCCCCAGACTGATCCAGCAGTAAGTCGAACCGGGGCTGAAGTACAGAATGACGCCAAGCAGGCATGCCGTCACAAAATTCGCAATGATCCCCCCGAAATGAATCAAAAGCTCCCCTTTACGCGTCGGGGAAACACCATCTGAAAACAAGAATGTGACTCCGCTAAAAATATTCTCTCGGCAGATAAAAAAACGCATTCCGTTCCAGGTCCAGGTGAACAAAGGCTTCCCGGTCCCCGTCCCGAGACTGGTCACGTCGTAACCCACCGATCGGCCGGCTACGGCATGGCCGATCTCGTGCAGCCAGATGTGCAAATATTGAAAACCCGCGAAGGCCAGCAAATAGGGGATCAGCATAAAAGAAGTCTACCTGGCGAGGAGACGATTAGCTTCGGCGCCACATTTTGCTCCTCGGTGAGGGGTATAGTAGGCTTGTGAAAACCCTAAAAGCAAATGCAGCGGCATTATTGATACTGACGGCGCTTCTTCCCACAATGACGCGCGCGCAGGAAACCACCGAGCCATTCGTAACGATT
Source organism: Capsulimonas sp. (assembly GCF_039929585.1). Classification (NCBI taxonomy): domain Bacteria; kingdom Bacillati; phylum Armatimonadota; class Armatimonadia; order Capsulimonadales; family Capsulimonadaceae; genus Capsulimonas; species Capsulimonas sp. Next base: position 2,955 of record NZ_JBDSQY010000156.1, on the reverse strand, counting down.
GGAGCGGAGAAGATCTCGCGGTCGGATTACATTCAGGCGCTGGAGGCGCAATCGGGAAAAACCGTTCTGCAGAAGCTGGTTTTCGCCAGCCTTATCCGTCAGGCGGCGGCAAAGGATGGGGTCACCCCGACCGATGCGGAGGTGGACAAACGTATGGCGGCTCTGATGCGGCGCAATCCGAATGTGATCCCGGACGCCCTGCTGGCGCCGGAGCAGCGGAAGCAGTTCGTCGAAAATTTGAAACTGGACCTGGCCCTGGAAAATCTGCGCCTGCGTAACATCACGGTCACCGACGCCGAAGTCGATCAATATTACGCCGCACACGCTGCGGATTATCAGCTCCCTCAGCAGGTGAAGACGACCATCGTCGTGACCGAATCCGTCGCCGATTCCAAAGTCGCCGAAGGTCTGCTGGGGAAAAACACTTCGGAAGAAGACATCGCGCAGAAACCGGGCTTTCATGTGGTGGGAGTGAACGGCTTCAGTCTCAATATGGATGCTCTGGCGCTCGCCGACAAGAACCGAATCTCCAGCCTCGTCTTCAGCGCCAAGCCTCAGGAAGTAAAGTCGCTGAAAGTCCAAACGCACTATCTGACGTTCCGAATCAATAAGCAAGACGTCAAGAGAACACCGCCGCTCGCGCAGGTCCGAAGCGAAGTCGTCCGCGCCGCAAAGCTCGCCAAAGCGCCCGACGCCGTCGCCATGCTCCGGACGCTGTATCTGTGGACGCCGCCCACGTTTCAGGACCAGAAGTACGAGCGCCAATTTGACGACATCAATCCCGGCGCGGCGCGCTCCAACCGATAATAATCAGGGTATAATAATTGCGTTCTGAAACTGAACCTGCCAAGCATTCTTTCGTCAATAGATAAAGCAGCGTTGTGATACAGGCGGCGGTCCCATGACGCCGCAGTTTTCGATGAAATAAATTTCGCGCGGTCTTCCTCGCGTCCGTTGCCGGGGCCGAATAGAATGAGAATTCATTTCGGTCTTAGGCAAAATTACCCGATCCCATCTCACCCCAGGATCGGGTAATTTTCATGTCTCCGCCAAGCCCCAAGTTCAGGAAAAACGCATTTCCTTCGCCATTTGTGTCAAAATAGATCATCGAATCGATTTTGACCATGACACAAGAACCTACATCTATCCTGCTGACGCCTCAGGCGCCTGCGCTCATACTGGCCCCCATGGACGGTCTGACCGACGCCCCGATGCGCGCGGTTCAGGGCGAAGCCGGCGCCTTCACGCACGCCGTCTCCGAGTTCCTGCGCGTGAACGCCGACGTTCCGCCCAGAAAAGTTTTTCACCGAGACGTCCCCGAACTGCTGACAGGCGGGCGAACGCTCACTGGAATGCCTGTCCAGGTCCAATTGCTCGGCGGCGACGCCGACCGCATGGCCGAAGCCGCCCTCATTGGGCATAAGGCCGGCGCGCAGGCCATCGATATTAATTTCGGCTGCCCGGCGCCGACCGTGAACCGTCACGATGGCGGCGCGACCCTGCTCAAGCACCCGCAGCGCATCCGCGAGATCGTCGCCGCCATCCGCGCCGCGCTGCCGTCCGAGATCCCCGTCTCCGCCAAGCTGCGCCTGGGCTGGGACACTATCGATTCCATCCACGAAAACGCCGCCATGGCCGCCGAAGGCGGCGCCGCCTGGATCACGATTCATGGCCGCACCAAGATCGAAGGTTACAAGCCGCCCGCCCATTGGTCCCCCATCGGCGAAGTCCGCGCCAGTCTCGATATCCCCGTCGTCGCCAACGGCGACATCTGGTCCCTGGACGCCTTCAAACGCTGCCAGGACGAAACCGGCTGCACGCACTTCATGCTCGGCCGCGGCGCCCTCGCCGACCCTACCCTCTCCTACCAGATCGCCGCCGAACTCGGGATCGTCCCGCCACGCCCCCAATATCTCAGCGACGTCCCCTTCGACTGGATCGCCCAGCTCCAGCGCCTCGTCCACTGGACCGACCACTTCGAAGGCCCCAGCTCCCGCAAAATCCTGCCCCGAATGAAACAATGGCTGAACCTCGCGCGGCGACACGGGGATTTTCAGGCGTTCGATGAAGTCAAGAGGGCGGATTCGGTAGAGGAGCTGTTTGGGATATTGGGCAATTCCCATTCTCATCACAAATCCGATCCAGTCGCGTTAATTCGCTAAGATCATTTTATGGTACGATAAGAGAGAACGTATCCGAGCGCAGAGGAATACTCGCTATGACCGTCGCTTTGCAAATACCCCCAATTGCTCCCACGGGAATGGTCAAGACATTCGGCCCATTCGGCCCAATGTACCAGGTGGGAAAAACGCTCCGTCCAGTAGACGATGACGACTGGATGGTCGCCATTCGAATCGTGGAGACGGGCGAAGAAACAGAATACCGCTACAGCCATATGGCGAACGACCCCGAGGCGCGCTAATGTACGCCATCGCCTTCGATCTGACCGTCGCGGATACGGAACGGCATCACCCCAAAGGCATCTCTCAAGCATACGCTGATATCGGCGCGATTTTGAATAGTCGCGGCTTCCGGCGTGTCCAGGGCAGTCTCTACGTAACGAACAGTGAAGATATGGCGAATCGGTTTCTCGCCATGCAGGATCTTCGCGCTCAACCTTGGTTTCTCGCATCCGTCCGGGATATTCGAGCGTTCCGCATCGAACAATGGTCGGACTTCACTGCTATTGTCAAAGGCTTGATTTGATTTCCACCTTATCTTCTCACAATATCTTAACAGAACAATCATGCCTGCAATAGAAAAAATATCGATTAAGGGCTTTAAGAGCATTGCTTCCATTGAAGACTTATCAATGGGAGCCGTGAATATCGTAATCGGCCCCAATGGATCAGGTAAGTCCAATTTCATTGGTGTTTTTTCGTTACTACACGGAACGTGTCAATAGTTTGAGACAACTTGGTCCATTATTTTTCGCGCCGATCGTCGCCTAACTCT
>NZ_JBDSQY010000155.1:0-2716 GCF_039929585.1 Capsulimonas sp. | reverse complement strand
TGTATACTAGGAAGGAGCTTCGGGAAGCAGTCTTTGCTTCGTCACCGTCAGCGACTTTGGCTGGGCGGCGAGGAGTAGTATACGCTTTCTTGCTTGGGCTTGTCAACCCTTGTCGGAAAGTTTTTTTTGTATACTTGGGAAGGCTTCGGGTTTGGAGCCTTGCGGCTCCGCGTCGCTGGCTCTTTGGCCCGGCAACGAGTGGTAGTATACGGTATTGGAGAGCGCAAAGTCAAGGGGGTGGCGATTTATTTTTCCAGAGCCTTTAGCAGGCCTGTCCGTGAAGGCGATATTGCACGAATGCGGGCTCAAATTTCGGAGAGGCGCTCCAGGTAGGCGCGAAGAACGTCGCGCTGGAGAACGAGGCTGGCGAATTTACCCTCACGCACGATTTCGATCAAGCCTGCAGTTTCCAACTCCTTCATATGATGCGAGAGCGTGGGCGGGCTGACGTCATGGTTCTGGTTCAGAACGCAGCAGGGCATCGCCGCATGATATGCTCCAAGTTCTTTGAGAATTTGGTAGCGACGCGGCTCCGCAAGGGCTCGGGAAATCCTTGTGAACTGCTTATCCGTCATTCTACTGTCTTCTGTAGTACTCATCACTTCTCGTTATTCCCGGTATCACTTCTCTGCAAGCGCCTGGGTGAACACATCGAACTCCTCGGCGCCGAACATCGCCAGGACAACACTACGCAGCGGGGTCTCCGGATGCGAACGCAGATACTCATCGATGGTAGAGACACAGACTTTGGCGGCAGCCTCCAGCGGATAACGATAGACGCCAGTGGAGATCGAGCAATAAGCGATGCTAGTCAGACCTAATTTGTCGGCAGCTTCCAAGCATCCGAGATAGCTGATCGCCAGCTTCTCAGGCTCCCCGGATTTGCCGCCGTTCCAGACAGGGCCTGCTACATGGAAGATGTACTTTTGCGGCAGCTTATGCGCGCCAGTCACCACCACGACGCCGGTTTTGGCGCCGTGCCGCGCGACTCGCATGAGCTCTTCCATCAATCCCGGGCCAGCGGCGCGATGGATACGACCATCGATCCCGCCCCCACCCCGCATGCTGGTGTTGGCGGCATTAACAATCACGTCCACATCCTGATCCGTGACGCTGCCCCGAACAACCTGAACTTCCGTCTCGTTGATCTGCATTCCCTACGCCGCCACTTGAGAAATTTCGCCGTTGTCGTCGCACTTGAGCACGATGGCTTTATCGTCGGCGACCGTTTCTAAGTATACCGGACGACCCCACAAACGATGAACGTTCTTCAATACACGCTCGGTATACTCCAGATCCAGGCGCTTGCCATCATAAGCATGCTTCAGATATAGCTCACCATGGCGCTGGTAGTCGCCGTCTTCAACGGTCAAGATCGGCTGGCCGAAGTTCGTCATAGAGTCGACCATGGAGTCACGGACGCGGCGCCAGTCGGTGTCCTGTACGACCCACATCTTCTCGCCGTCGACTTCCTCCAGCTTGTAGGTGTAGAGATCGAGCTTCTTGACAAGCGAATCCGTGAGGTAACGCCGCAGGAAGGTAACGTCGTTATCCTCTTCGCAGACGCTGAAGATCTTCGCCCTCCCCTCCCCCGTTGGCCGCGCGATCGCGCGGCCCATCCAGTCTGTTTCTTCATCGTCGCCGACTTCGATCACGCCGTCCCAGCGGCGCACAATATCCTTGAGGATTTGGAAGCCGACGTAGTATGGGTTGATCTGCGCCCGCGATCCCGAAGGGGAGAGCACCGACGAATGCAATCGTCGAAATTCCCAGTGTTCCGCGCTTGTCAGATCCAGGCTTTCCAGTATCTTCTCATGCCAGTACGACGCAAAGCCCTCGTTCATGATCTTGGTGCGCATCTGCGGCAGGAAGTAGAGCATTTCGCCGCGCACGATCTCGATGATATCGCGCTGCCACTCTTCCAAGTCCCGACCATACTCCATTAAGAACCGCATCAAATCGCGTTCGGGTTCCTCGGGAAATTTGCGCGCTCGGGGCTTGGGGCGATCCGGCCGGCCAGCGACGTTCCAAATATCGTCATAATCGGTGTTGGTCGGCTGACCTTCACGCAGACGGTCACTCTCATGCTGCTCGGCCGATTTGCGCTTGACGAGAGGCGACGACGGGTCGAAGTGCATCTCGATCGTCATCACGGTATCCAGGAAGTTCTCGACTTCGCGCCAGCCGAACTGCTTCTCATACTCAGCGATCCGCTCGGCGTGCACGCGCATCTGCTCGATCATTCGCCGGTTAGTGTGCTGGAAGTAAGAGTTGTGTTTGAAGAAGTGGCAGTGCCCGAGCACATGCGCCGCGACGAATTTGTGCGACAGCATGGAGTTGTCTTCGACCAAAAATGCCTGGCATGGGTCGGTGTTGAAGACAATCTCGTAGATCTTGGACATGCCGTATTCGTAGGACGTCTTCTGGCGATGGTAATCGCGGCCGAAGGTCCAGTGCGAAAAGCGCGCCGGCAGGCCATAGGCGCCCAACTCATAGATCACATGCTGCGGGACAACTTCGAAGTGCGTGGGATATGGGTCCAGGCCAAACTCGCGCGCCTGGTCCCAGATGATCTCGATCCACCGCTCCAATTCATTACGTTCCGAGAGAGACATGCCCATAGACTGCCTAACCTTCCAATGAATTTGGCCTCGCCACCCCAATTCGTGTGGGTGTTTGGCCCCTCCGCCCCAATTCTGGGGGACCGGAAAATGCC
>NZ_JBDSQY010000154.1:0-12944 GCF_039929585.1 Capsulimonas sp. | reverse complement strand
CCGCTTCCAGGAGGCGGCCGCAATTCCATGCTTGCCGCCTCGGGCGTTTCATGCTAAACTAGCACAAGAGCGCCCACCTATGAACAACTCCAAAAGCATTCGCCGGCTGTACGCGCGTATTCGGTTTGTGCTCTCGCTGTTTATCCTCGGCCTGGTGGTCAGCGGCGCGACCGCAATTCCCCTTGCCGATGAGCTGGACATGCTGACACAGTGGATGGGCCTGCCCGCCGCCGCCGATCCGCGCCACTACACGGGCCTCGACGCCTGGCTGCTTACCGTCCGCGCGGCCCTGCACACGGTGGACGCGCGCATGCCGTTTCTGTTCTACGGCACGGACTGGCTCGCCTTCGGCCACTTCGCCATCGCCATCGCGTTCCTCGGCCCCTGGCGCGAGCCGGTCCGCAATGTCTGGGTCATCACCTTCGGCATGATCGTCTGCGTGCTCGTGATTCCCTACGCCCTTGTATTTGGCCCCCTGCGAGGAATACCGTTTTATTGGCGGCTGATCGACTGCGCCTTCGGCGTCGCCGGCTTCTTTCCGCTGCTCTGGTGCCGACTGATGATCGGCCAGCTGGAGCGGCGCGGGGTTTCGGCGTACTAATATCCTCGAATTCACTAACCGCAACCGGTTACAAAAGAGATTACGTTTGACAGCGAGTTCATGATATTTTCATAAACTCCGGGTATTCCTTTAATAGCAAGTGCGGAGGAAACCATGAGAGTTCTAGTGATTGAGAGTGAAGTAGCGCTGGCGGCGACGATTCGACGCAGCCTGCGGGAGCATCGGTTCAAGGTGGATGTGGCGCTGGACGGCCGCTCAGGCCTCGCGCGCGCCTTCGTGCGTCCCTATTCCGCGATCGTCGTGGACCAGGCGCTGCCCGATCTCTGCGGCGACGAAATCTGCCGAACCCTGCGCGCCGACGGAAGCCAATCCCCCTTGCTCATGCTGACCGATCCCCATACGGAATGCGCGAATGGGTCCAAGGCCGAAGGCGCGGGCCCCGACGACTGTCTGTCCCGGCCCTTTGACGCCTCCGACCTGCTAACGCGCCTTCGGCTGCTGCTGCGCCGCAATCGTGTCCACAAGGAGCCGGTCATCCGGGTCGCCGATCTCACCATCGACACCGACAGCCACGAAGTCACCCGCGCCGGCCGCAAGATCGGACTGACCAGCCGCGAGTACACCCTGCTCGAAGCCCTCGCCGCCCAGGAAGGTCACGCGCTGGACCGCGCCGCCATCCAGGAGCGGGTCTGGCTGGACGAAGACAGCGCCTCCAACACCGTGGATGTCCATATCGGCGTCCTACGCAAGAAGATCGATCAGGGCCACGAGGAAAAGCTCATCCATACCGTGCGCGGCATCGGCTACGTCGTGCGCCGTGGCCTCGAAGAAATCAGCGCCTCCGGCTCCGCCGCGCTTCTGCATCATTAGAGCAATCCCCATTCAGATTTTAGCGACGCCGCAAAATCTTGAATCGAAAAGTTTCGACCCCTCCGCCCCATCCTGGGGGACCAGATTGTGGCGAACGCATTTACTCAGTTCCCCAGGATGGGGCGGAGGGGCCGAAACCCTAATGAACAGTAACACGCAGCCCTCTATCCCACGATTTTCTCATTGACATCAAAAGCAACTTGTGATATCTTTAAACTATCGCGTTGACTTAACCGTTAAGTCAACGCATTAAAGCTATCGACGCTGATAAGGAAACGCTTTCCATGACTTCGCGACATCGTCTGTTCGCCGCTTCGACGGCCGCCGGTTTGATCTTGTCTTTCGGCGCATCAGCGCAGGCCGCGCCTCCGGCGGGTTATACGCTCGCCTGGAGCGATGAGTTTCACAAGGATGTCGGGGCGCAGGCCGATGTGGACAGCTGGAACCTGGAGGTCGGGCCGAACCACGCCAACGCGGAGCTGGAGATTTACACGAACGACCAGGAGCATGGGCATATAGTGGCGGACCCGAGGGCGACGGACGGAAAGGCGTTTCAGATACTGTCCACAACCGGGAAACAGTATGAGTCGGTCCGTATGACGACGGCGCACAAGAAGCCGTTTCAATATGGATTTGTCGAGGCGCGTATCCAATTGCCCTATGGACAGGGGATCTGGCCGGCGTTCTGGATGCTCGGCGAAAATATTGGGCAGGTGGGCTGGCCGAAGTGCGGGGAGATCGACATCATGGAGAATATCGGCATGAAGTCGTGGGGAAATCTTAATCTGAGCAGCCTGCACAGCGCGAGCGCCGCGCCGCCGCACGGCGACCTGATCAAGAATGATCCGTACACGCTTCCCAAGGGACAGGTCTTCACGGACAGTTACCATCTCTTCCAAATGCAGTGGGTGAAGGATGCGATCGCGTTTTACATTGACGGCAATCTGTACGAAACGCGCACGGCGGCGGAGTACGGCGAGAATCCCTATCCGTTCAACGCGCCGTTTTTCTTTCTGATCAACACGGCCGTCGGGGGATCTTGGCCCGGCAATCCGGACAAAACGACTGTGTTCCCGCAGAAGATGCTGATCGACTATGTCCGTGTTTATAAGGGCGCGCCGAAGACGCCGCCCGCGCCCCGCAGCCTCCGCAGCGCGCCGGGAGACAGCCGACAAATCCTGCTGTCCTGGCCGAGCGATATCAACGCGACATCCTACAACGTCTACCGAAGCGCGAAGCGCGGCGCCCCGGCGGGAAAACCAATCGCGACTGGAGTGGCCGCCCAGCCATTTGTCGACTCCGGACTGACTCCCAATGGCAAATACTTCTATCGTATCGCCGCCGTGAATGGCGCGGGCGTGTCCAAGCTTTCGAGCGACATTGCGGCCACCGCGCCTCCGATTTCCGAATCGCCTTATCTGGGCGTCGCGGCGGCCATCCCGGGCGTGGTGCAGATGGAGAACTATGACAAAGGCGGCGAAGGCGTGGCCTTCCACGATACGGACGCTAAGAACGAGGGCAATGTTTACCGTCCCTACCAGGGCGTCGATGTGGAAGCCTCCGGCAATGTCGGCGAGGGCTTCCATGTGGGCTGGTCCGCCGACGGCGAATGGCTCAACTACACAGTGAACGTCGCGCAGGCGGGGACATACACAGTCACCTTCCGCGCCGCCGTTGCCGGAAACGGCGGCAGTTTCCATCTGGAGAACGTCCAAGGCGTCAACCTCACCGGCTCGATTACCGTGGGCGACACGGGCGGCTGGCGGAACTGGGTTCCTGTCACGGCGCAGTTGACGCTGCCCGCCGGCAAGCAAACGCTCAAACTCGTTGAGGATCATGCTGGGTATAATCTGGATTCCATGACGTTCACACAGTTGTAGAACGGCCCTCATCCCCCAGCCCTGGGGAGGAGAAGATGCCCCCGGCCCCCACAAGGGGTGTAAACCATATAATCGATTGCGTGACAAAGATTTATCACGTGTGCGACTATGAGCTTTTACCCCCATTGGGGGCCAGGGGGATTCCTAACTCCTCCCCCAGGTTTGGGCCTCTGGGGCCGAATCCGTCAAGAAATAACTACATGCGCCGAAACGAAGCCCCAACTCTCACCGATGTCGCGCGCCGCGCGGGGGTGAACAAGATCACAGCGTCCGTCGTTCTCAGCGGCGGACGCAGCAACACGCGCGTCTCCGACGCCACCCGTGAACGCATTATCGCGGCGGCGGCGGAGCTGCGCTACGAGCCGAACGCCATCGCCCGCTCTCTGCGGCGGCGCGAGACACAGGCGATCGGCTTCTACATGGGCGGCTTCATCGACGCGCGCAGCCTCTTTCTCGCCGAAGTCCTCAGCGGCATCCAACAGTCGTGCGAACGTCATCAGCGCGACTTTATGATGCATGGCGCCTTTCGCGGCGACACCATCGACGACATTTACACGGGGCTCGTGAACGGCAAGGTCGACGGCTTGATCCTGCACGCCTTCAGCGACAGCGCCCTGGCGCCCCGCCTCGCCGCGTCGCACCTGCCCGTGATCGCCATCACCGATCCCATCGCCGGTCTGCCCTCGATCTGCGTGGATGACGCCGCGGGCGGCCGTCTCCAGGCCGAATACCTGGCTTCCGCAGGACATCGCCACGTCCTTTACGGCGTCTGCCCCTTCCGTCTCAGCTCCACAGTCCTCCGCTACGAAGCCTTCTGCGCCGCCGCCTACGACCTCGGCATGACCGTCACCGCCGGCGCGGCGCGCACCGACGACGACATCGTCAGCGGCGTCGAGCGCCACTTCCTAGAGCTGGAGCCGGCCCGGCGGCCTACCGCCGCCGTCTGCTGGAACGACGAGTTCGCCTACCAGATGATCGAATACCTCCGCGCCCAGGGCGTCAATGTTCCCGGCGACCTCGCCGTCGTCGGCTTCGACGGCTCCGTGTCCCCCATTCCACCCGCCTACCGCCTCACCACCATCCGCGCACCCTGGCGAAAAATGGCCGGCGACGCCGTCTCCCTGCTCCTCGCCCACCGGGAAGGCGAAGCGCTCCCCGAACAAACCATCCTCCCCGTCGAGTTCATCCCCGGCGACACCGCCTAAAATCTCTCACCCTCATTCGTCGCAAATTTATTTTAAGACTTTGCGATATTTTTCACAATATCGGGTATATTTAAAAAGTGAACACGTTCACTCTAGTTTTAATCGTCGCTCGCAAGGAGCAAATCCATGGGAATCGAGGCAATGGAATTCGATCGAACACGATACCGCAAACGCCGCCGGACGATGGACGAGTTGAATCGGCGCGAGATGACCAAAGTACTGACGCTTTATTGCTTGCGGCAGGGAGCATGGCGTGGTCTTGCCTACGGCGCCGCATATGGAATTATCGGGTTCTGGTACGGAATATTGTGCGGCGGCGCATACGGCCTGAGCATGGGAGCAGTCGTCGGACTTCTGAACGGCGTCGTGATATCCGCAATTAACGCAATACAGTCGCGGCGAACCGTGGAAGAACGCTATTTTCTGAGGACCGTCACGCGTGTTAGCCCAGTGCTCACTTTGATCGCAACCCATCTTACGCTGTGCATTCCTCGAAACGGATGGGCGCCGAACTTCACGCTGTCGGAATTAACGCCCAATGCTCTCTTCGATTACATTCCCTCCCTGGTCGCCGCCTTCGCGGCGTGGCAGGCGGCGCGGAAGATGGGTGATTGGTACTTCGAATGAATGCTTGGCCGACGTGAGGGACAAGAGGATGAAAATTGAATGTGGGCGAGACTGCCCGGAGTCGCCAACACTCTATGAAACTGATGCCGTTATGCTGTCACTCCGGCTGATCTGGCATGGCGTGACACAGGGCATGGTGCGCGGCTTTCTCTACGGCGCGTTGGCGGGAGTGTGGTTCTGGATTGGCGGAGCGCTTTATGGGTGTGTTATTGGAGCAGTCGCGGGTCTGCCGCTTGGTCTGCTGGATGGGATCGTCCTCGCAGCGCTGATGCGGCGACATCGGCGGACGATGGGAACAATGGAAGGTTTTATTGAGCGAGCGTTATGCATTATGCCCATTTTCACGTTAAGCGTTTGCCTCACCCTCTTCTGCGCCGTTCCCTGCGTCAACAGTCTGAGGGACACCGGGAGCGTGCAATGGAATGTTCCCGCTTACGCTCTCGCAATCGGCATGCTTCCATCGTGCATCGCGGCGTTCGCCGCATGGCAAAGCGTCCAAAAGCTGCGGGCGTGGTATAAATAGGTCAGATTACTGAGAGGATTGGCGCCGATTGTGACCCACGATCCACTATTTATCTGGTGCCGTGTCTGCGAAGGCGCCTACGCCATAGACGAAGTCCAGCGCGGCGTCTGCCCCCTCTGCGGCGCCCCGCGTGCGCCTGGAAGATGGATGGAATGGGAGCGCTTTCAATCACTTCACCCAAATCACCCCCGCGTTCCCACCGCCGGAATGCGATATCGACTGGCAAACGACGACGTTCGCGCCGAATTATACAACGCGCCCATACACGCTGTGTTAACCAGCAAGCCTACGCGTGCAATTACCGCGCAGGAAATGCCGCAAGAGATCATCGTTCACTGGATGACACAGGGCGTCATGCGCGGGTGCTTCTTTGGAGCGCTCTACGGTATTTTCTTTTTCTTCTACGGCGTACTCCCCGGCGCGGTCATCGGCCTCGTCGCAGGGCTGATGCTGGGATTACTCAACGGCGTCTTTCTTGCTGCCGTTCACCCCTACTATCTGCGTCGGACCAAGCCGAAACCAGGGTTTGTATTGCTGGCGATGCGGATCAGCCCCATCTTCACATCCTTCAGCGCACTCGCGCTGAGCATTGCGGTAAACCTTGAAGTGGCGGAGATTGCCTACGGAGCAGTCTCGCTTCCCACCCCATCCGTCTGGCTCCTCTACATCGTCATCCCCTCCCTGATCGCCGGATTCGCGGCGTGGCAGGCGGCTTGGAAGATGGAGGTTTGGTATGCTGAACCAGCGCCGATTGATGAATACTCCGCGCAACCAATTGACAACGGCGAACGCCCCACAGTGGAAAAACTAAGTATCTGGGCCATGACGCGCGCTCTGTTCTGGTACTGTTTCAAGGAAGGCGCACGCCTGGGGTTTTTCTACGGAGCAATTTACGGCGTGTTCTTCTTTATCGTCGGCGCACTCTTTGGCTGCGTCTACGGTCTGATTGCCGGAATGGCGGCGGGCTTATTGAACGGACTAGCGCTCTCGATCATCAATGCCGCCCAGAGAAAGACGCCGCCAACCGAGCGCCACTTTCTCCATACGGCGGCCTACGTGGGACCGATTTTGACGTTTGCTACCTGCTACGGCCTCTTCCGGTTGAGTGTTGGAATGCTCTTTAACTTCAACGATAATTCCTGGTGGACACCCAACTTCTTATACGATCTTGTCCCATCTCTCCTTGCCGCATTTCTGGCCTGGCACGCGGCGCGGGATATGGGGAAGTGGTACTTCGAGTAAGCACTCGTCATGATGCGATCGGGATGCGTGTAAATACGCTAATCTCGTCCATCACCATCTGGGCTTCCGTGAGAGAGGGCAGGAGCGCAAAAGAGCGCCACTCTGTTTTATTGCTGCGTCCCTTTTGCACGCCGACCTCAACGAAAGTGAGCTGGCGGCGAAATGTCGGCGCGGTTCTTGTCCGCAGGCCGGTGATTGCCGACATCGGCATGGCTTTCGCAGGAGTGAGGCCGGTAGCGTCCGCAAATTCGAACACTTGATTCGCCAGGTCAATGGACAATGTCGGTTTCATACGCACTCGAAACAGCCAGATCGTGATCCCGGCGCAAAATGCACACATCAATCCTAAGATGATGCAAATTTTAATGACAGCCGCCGGATGGCGATGGATCATGGTAAATGGGGGAGTGAACAGTCTAGGAAAAAGTTCCCACGCATCCTTTAACGGAATGAACATCATCGTACTGAGACCGCCCACGACACCGCATGCGGCAGGATGGATTGTCTTCCATCGGCATCTCAAAAACTGGCCGTCGAACTCGATTTGTGATACACCAATCTTTGAGACACGATAATTACGGTCAGGCTGCGGCGGCCACGAACCCTTTTCGTCCGGTTCTGAGATTTCAGTTTTGTTTTGCATTTTTTAGCTCGGGCACACCCACCGGTACCCGCAGCCGGCGCAGGTGTCGGCGGTCTCAGGGGCGGGGGCGAAGTCGCGGCGGGCGATGCCCTGGGCGGCGCGTTCGTACTTGAGGAGGCGGTCGGCTTCGAGTTTGGCTTTGTAGTCGGTGGCGGGCGGGGCGACTTCGACGGCGGAGCCGTCTTCGAGGTAGCGCAGTTGGAGGAGGATCGTGCGTTCCGGGTGCGAGTCGGCGGCGGCTTTGCGCAGGAGGGCGAGGCGCTTGTCGGTCTGGTCGGTGGGGGCGGGTTTGGAGTTTAGGTAGCGGGCGATGACGAGGGCGCCGTCACCCGGGCGCTCGTAGACGACTTCGGGGCGCGTGCTGATGTGGCACGCGGCGAGAGTGGCGCGCAGGGACGGGTTTTCCAGGGCGGCTCGGTCGGTGGTGGCGAAACCGAGGGCGCTGGCGAGAAGGCGCTCGGCGTGGGCGCGGTAGCGGGCTTCGTGCAGGCGGCCGACGGGACCGTGCTCGGTCCAGGTGATTTCAAACTGCGCGGTCAGCGCCTCGGCGTTGGGAAGTCGGCCAGCAGCGCATTCGTCGTCCAGCCAGCGCAGGGTTTGGCGTACGGCGGCGGCGAACTTCGGGTAGGCGCCGGACGGCGGCTCGGCGGGCAGATGCAGTTCACGCTCGTAATAATATTGGCGCGGACAGCGTCCGTACTGCTCCAGCGAGGAAGCGCTGTGGTGCGGCAGCGCGGGCGGCGCGCCATGGTCGTCTTCGGATGCTTCGGGCGCCTCGGCGCGGCCGGATGGCCACTGGACTAGGGAATCGGCGTTCACGATCAGCCATGGGGAGATCAGATTGAGCAGCGGCGACGGTTCGATCTCTTTTCCCTTGGCGTTCGCAGCGCAGCGGCTCAGGACTAAATGGTCGCGAGCGCGGGAGAGGGCGACGAAAAAGAGGCAGTTATCCTCTTCCATCTCGTCATCGGAGGCGCCGGTGAGACCGGGCGGCTCGGGGATGCCATCGTGTCGGCCGCGCGAGGGGAACTGGCCGTGGCCGAGGTTCGGGACGTAGACGACAGGGTATTCCAAGCCCTTCGCCTTGTGCGCGGTCATGATGCGCACGGCGTCCAGCGCCTCCGCGCCGTCGGGCGTGGCGCCCTGCGGGCTTTCGCCGACGGCGTCCAGGCGCTGAAGATGCGCTAAGAAATCCCGGATACGGTTCGGCGGACCGGCGGGACCGCAGATTGATTTGACGATCCCGCCATCGTAATTCTTCGCCAGCTCCCAAAGCTGATAGAGCGCCATACGCTTCTGCATCGCGGCGAACGCCGGCGTGTCGGCGCCTTCCAAATTGCGCACGAAATTGGAATGGTCGAACAGATACGCGCCGAGCACCACAACGGGGTCGCGGTCCAGTGCGTCCAGCGCGGCGAGATGCGCGGTAAGACGGCCCAGGCCGGGGATGGCGGCGGGACTGAGACCGTCCCACAGCACCACGTCGGCCAGCGCCTCAAAGAACGGCCGCTCGTCACGCAGGGCGCGGCGCAGCAAGATCAAAATATCTTCACGCGGCACGGCGTATTCGGGCAGTGAGGCGATACGGATGATTCCTGTAGTCGGGCCGCCGCCGTAAAGCGAGAGAAGGCAGATCAAGTCTTTGATTTCGGGCCGTTCCAAGAGGGCGCCGAGATAAAGAATAGGAACGCCGCGCTCGGAGAGACGATCGACGAACGATTGGGCCTGGGCGTGCGTGCGGCAAAGGATCGCCTGATCGCGGTACGCCCATCCCTGAGAGCGCAGCGCGGCGATGGACTTCGCGACGCCGTCGGCCTGCCCCTCGTCATCGAGCGCGACGGCGCAGAGCACGGCGGGATGGTCTTGGGTTTCGGCGACGCCCCGCGCCGCCTCCCATCCGGGAAACTCACTTGCAAGCTCAGGCGCCATACCACGCGCGGCGCTGGCGAAGCACTCCACAATGGGCTGGCGCGAACGGTAATTGACACCCAGTTCCAAACGCCGCCCACCAGGATAGTCGCGGCCGAAGGCGGCGACGTTCGCCGGCGAGGCGCCGCGAAACCGATAGATGCTCTGCCGGTGGTCGCCAACCGCCCAGAGACCGTGCGCCTCCTCGCCCGCCAGCAAGCGAACCAGGCGCGCGCAGCCGCGATTGACGTCCTGATATTCATCGGCCAGTACATGGGGGAAACGCGTTTGCAGCTCGGCCAGCACATGGGGATGCTGTTCCAGCAATCCTACAGCGCGTGAGATCAAATCGGCGAAATCTAAGTAACCGTTCTCGGCGAGCAGCGCCTCGTACACATGGTAGCAGCGCGCCACTTCACGCGCTTTCGCCGCCTGCGCTTCTAATTTCTCCACCACTTCCAGATCTTTTTTGAGGACCTTTTTGCCGCCATTCGCCGCCAGCGCCTCGGCCGCCGCCGTGGCGTCAGCCTGCATCGCCGCAACGTGCTTCTCATACTCCAGCGGCGGGCAAAGTTCATCCTTGGCCCGTGAGATTTGGCGCAGAATCCCGCGCAGATGATAGGCGGGATTGCGCAGGTTGTCCAGCACGTCCAGTTCTAATTGATCCAGATGGTTCTCTAAAAGCGTCACGGCGTCCAGGGTCCCCAGCAGGTTCACATGCTCGGGCAGGCCGATCTCCGAGCCATAGCGCCGAAGAATTTCCAGGCCGAAGCTGTGGAACGTGCCGACCCATGGACCGGAGCGTTCGGTCCCGACGCCGCCGCTGAGCAGGCGTTCACGCATCTCCCGCGCGGCGTCGCGCGAGAACGTCAGCGCCAAAATCTGTTCGGGCTTCACGCCCTGCGCCCGGGTGAGAAACTGACAGCGTCCCACCAGCGTCTTGGTCTTCCCCGTTCCCGGCCCCGCGCCGAGCAGCAGCGGTCCGCACTCCGCCTCCGCCGCCGCGCGCTGCGATGGGTCCAGCGTCACCTCGCGGTTCGCCGCCGTTTCCTGGCTCGGCTCCTCGGATTCTGCGGGCAGAAGAACGGCGTGGGCCATCTGCGACTCAACGAGCGCCACGTCCACTCCGACCGTGGCGGCGATTTCCGACGACCTGAGACGCTCTTCCCAAAACAGACGAGCCGTCAGCGGCGTCGGCAGCAGCAACTCGGCGGCGTACGCGTCGGCCTCGTCCTCACGGCGCAGATCCTCGGGCAGATCGTCGACCTTGGCCAGCATGCCCTGAATGTCGGCTTCCTGACCGGCCGCGCACTCATGGTCGCCATGCAGCGCCTGGTGGGCGTCGGCGTGCGCGGCCGGCGCAGGCGCATCCGTGGGAGCGCGGAGCGCGGCGGCGATCTCCGCGGCAGCGTGCGGAGTATCCAGGGAGAAACCGAGGGCGGCGCGGCGGTCGCGGGCTTTGCATCGAATGCTTGGGAGGGTCGTGCTCATGGGTTGAGATATTGTACGGCTTTTTGACGAAAAATTCCACAGACACGCGGACCAACTCACAGCTTGGGTATAAGACTTTAGGCTTGGATGCCTGGAAGGAATTTCCCCTTGCACAAACGGATTTGGAGGCCGCTGCTTTGCCTGATCGCCCTCGGCGTGTTCGCAATGCTCGCCTGGAATACCAGCCATCATCAGTTCCCCGTCATCGACCAGAACGCGATGCAGTACGCCCACGCGCACCAGATCAAGGCCGTGCGCATGATGATGGACTTTTTCACATGGCTCGGCGGAACATTTGTCGTGGTGGCGCTGACGACATTAATCGTCATTGGGTTTTGGATGACCGGCCGGTTCAAGCCCGACGGCGCCGTGATCCTGGGCGCCGTGGCGGGCGGTCTGGCGCTGATGGAATCCATGAAGCATTTCTTTCCCCGTCCACGCGCCTATCACATTTATGACCATCTCGGCTCCTCGTTTCCCTCGGGGCACGTCTTTTTCGCGCTCACGGTTTATGGACTGATCGCGCACTGGACGACCCATGACGGTCCGCCGCGACGGCGTATCCGGGCCTGGTGCTACGCGATCATCACGGCGCTGCTGGTGGGCTGGAGCCGCGTCTATGTGGGGGCGCACTACCCTACGGACGTGCTCGCCGGCCTCGCCATGGCGGTCCCATGGCTGATTGGCTGGCTCGCCGTGCTGACCCACTTTCACGGACGCGAGTCGGAAGCGACATTGCAGGAGCGTCATGCCCGCTACGAGGCGGGACGCGCGCGGATCAAAGAAGCTGCCCTGTTCCTGCCCAATCTGATCAAACTGGCGACACGGCTGCTGAGGGATCCGCGCGTGCTGAAGTCTCGTAAGATCGGCCTCGCGCTGCTGGCGGCTTATCTGGCGTCCCCCATCGACTTGGTCCCCGATTTTATTCCGGTACTGGGCGTGGCCGACGATCTGATTCTGACGGCGATTACCCTGCGATGGGTGGTGAAGGCCGTTCCCGAATCGGTGATACGCGAGCACTGGGATGGGAAAACGGACATCTTCACGCTGCTTGGCGCCGTGAGCTCCGGCATTCGGGGGCTGATGAGCCGCGCCTGAACGCTCCCAAATGCGGTACACTATTGCCTGGAGAGATCAAACTTTTGCGAGCAAAGACCAAATATAAAGTCAACGTGCGCTTCACCGGTTCGGCGTCGGTGGAGATCGAAGCAGACAGCGCGGAAGCCGCGCGCATCGCGGCGCTGGAGCTGGAGTTGGCGGACCTGGCGCGGCCCGGATCGTGCGACATCCATCAGTTCCAGGTCGCCGCGCGCGAGATCACGGCGGTGTCGGCCCTCGGCGGCGTCTCGGATGACGAAGATGAAGAATCCGCGTCCAAACCCCGCCCGTCGGGCTGGTACCGGCCGCTTTAGCGCTTTTCCCACCGAGCGCTGGCGCGAGGCGCATTTCCCTGACCACCCATCCCACACAGAACCTCAATTCGCCGCCGACGCCGCAGCACCGTCTGGATTTTCTCGACGGCCTGCGCGCGCTGGCGGCGGTTTTCGTGGTGCTTTCCCACCTCTGGGTCACCCAGTTCGGCATGCTCGCGCATCAGGGCGCGCTGGGCCTCTGGATGAATTGGATCATCTACAGCCACTTTGCGGTCGATGTTTTCATTGTGCTTTCGGGCTATTGTCTTATTCTGCCGGTCGCCCGCGCGGGGGAGCTGCGCGGCGGGGCGCTCGACTTTTTCCGGCGGCGCGCCCGCCGAATACTGCCGCCCTGTTACGCCGCTCTTACCCTTGCAGCAGCCATTTACGCTCTCACCCATCTTCACAAGCCGTTTCCCTGGGTCGCTCTGCTCGGCAATCTCTTACTCGTTCAGGACGCCGTGCAGCGATGGAACATGTTCGACTCGCCGCTGTGGAGCGTCGCCGTGGAATGGCGCATTTACTTTCTCTTCCCGGCGATTGTCTGGCTGCTGAAACGTCATGGCCGCATCGCGGTCCTC
>NZ_JBDSQY010000153.1:0-22356 GCF_039929585.1 Capsulimonas sp. | reverse complement strand
GATGCGACTTGATACTCGATTCCCGTCCATACCTCGTCGCTGTAGACAAACGGCAGCGTCGGCTTGCCGCCACGCGGCCACGTGCAGAGGACAAGGCCCGGCTCGTGGCCCAGAGCATATCCGGGCCGCTGGAGACAGATGTGTTCGGAGAGATCGCTTTTGAAGTTATTCTGGAAGATCGCTCGCAGCGTGGAGCGGACCTGCTCGCGGTCCATATGTGTCTCCACCCCATAGATGGTCGACATCCATGCGCCGATCACTCCGTCCGAAAGGCATCCCGAACCGTATTGATACTTCGGTCCTTCGGCCTGAAGAAGACGTTTCATCGCATCGCTGGACTCGTTCACACCGGCGATGCTTTTCACGAACGACGTATCCCGCAGGCCCTCCCACTGTACTTTCTGCTGATAGTACTCGCCGTTGAAAAGCTCCGTGGAGAGAAACTGTGCGGCGCGACGAGCGAGCGTCTCGTAAGCATCGGCGTCTCCCATGCGCCCTAAATGCCGCGCCATCTGGGCCATCGCCGAAAGAGCGCCCGCGTAAATGCTGCCGCACATCCCATCCGGCCCCCAAAACTCGATGTCATAAGTATTGTGATGAGGTTCAAACAAGCCTCCTCGCCGTTCCGGATCCCAGGTGGCGATGCAGTAATCCAGACTGCGCTTAGCTAGGGGATAGAGATCTTCCATCCAAGCCGTGTCGCCGGAGATATGCCAGTCACGGCAAATTTTTAAGATGCCGCCAAGCTGGCCGTCCGCCGCAGCGTGCCCCCCGTGCATCGTTGGTCCATCTGGAAGAGCAGAGCGAAAGTTAATATTCCCCTGCTCATCCATCGACCGTTCCAGCTCCTGATGGCGCAGCGTGCGCTCCAATTTTGGAAACAGGTGCGGCATGGCCTGCGCGTAGTTCCAGACATGCGTGCACGATCCGGAGCAGCAGCCGGTCTCGGTGAAGCATCCCTCCCAGCCCCAGACGTTGCCGTTCTCCTGACGCAGCACCGTCGGCGACTTCAAAATAGCAAGGTTCGAGGTCACGGCGTCGATCACATCCGACGGCAGTGTCGAAGACGACAATGCATGCTGGAACGCCAGCGTGCGGGCGCGCAGCGTTTCGTACTGATTGGCGGCGCATCGGGCGACGGTTTCGGCGTCTCGCCACTGGCCCGCATAGAATGGCCGCCACGCCGGCCCTGGCGCCGGCGCCGCCGAACAATCACAGTCTGCGCCGCAGTCGGCGGCGGGGAGCTGTCCGATAGTCAGGTCGGAGTTGGGAAAATGCCAGGCGATCACGATCGGAAAGGACGTCCTCTCGCCCGGCTTCAAAGTCGCGGAACCCAGGATCGAGCCTCCGACACGACTGCCGATATCGTAGACCGGCTCATCGCCGGCGTTTTCCGTAAATTGGCCCGTCGAAACTTCCCGCCACAGCGCTGAAACACCGTCGAACCAGCCCCCGCGCATCCACATTGCCTTCACGCGCGGCGTCCAGCCGACGGCGCACAGCGCCGCGCCGCCATAACTAGCCGCCTGCGCAGACAAGTCGCTGGAATAGCGCACTCCCATCGGCGCGCCTCCGTCGCCGGCCAGCACGGACGTGCGGGCGTTTACCCAGCGCCCGAGACTGCCCGGCGTCTCGTCGCCAGCTAAGTGCGTCAGATGATAGGAAAATTCAAACTCGACGTCCCGCTCGCTTGTGTTCTCAAATCGGTACTCCAGCATGGCGCATGGCATGCCGGAGGAGACATCATCGCGCGGGACAAACGGGCTCCAGCCGGTCACCCACACCTTCAGGGGCAGCGCGGGGTCCTCCAGGCGGACGACTCCGAACGGATAGGCGGCGTCGAACTCGCAGTTCTCGAAACGCGGCATGCCTTCATAGCCGCCATGCCGATACCCCTGCCCCTGCAAGCCCTGATCGTAGAGTTTTTCCTTGGGAAAAGGCCCTTCGATCAGCTTCGTGAGCGGCTTCTCGCCTTTGATATGCACCAGCGCGAAGGCCGCTTCATGATCGCTGTGGCTGTCCGGCAGCGCCGTGGTCGCGGGGCGATTGCGCACGGAGAAGTCCTGCAAGCCGCCGTAACCGTTCAGGCAAATGCATCCCGCGCCGAGGCCGCCCATCGGCATCGCGATTTGCAGCAGAGCCGGAGGCGCGAACGTTCGATAGACGTGGGGGGACATACGGTTGGAATTGATCTGAGACATAAAACGACCTTTGATAAGAGTATTGATTTCACGCAGAAGCTTATTTGACGGCGGCTTCGAGGATCGGATCGGCATCGAGCCTGTCATCAAGCTCGTGGATCACACGTCCATCGTCGTTGGGATCGCGCACTGCGGTCTTCAGCGCCGTCAGCAAAGCGCGCATATCGAGCGCGCCGCCAATCGTAAACCAGATGAGCGAAGGGACGCAGATTGTCGCCAGGATGTAAATATTGACGCGCCAGTACGCAGGCCAGAACGCTTCGGGAATCGCATGGAATACAAAGTGCATCGTGCAGACGACCAGAAACACCAGCCACCAGCCGAGGGTCCATACCGTCAGCAGGATCGCCAGCGCCGTGTCGCCCTTGGTGAACTCCTTGCCGACGCCCAGCATCTCCAGCCACCGCCCGCGCAGCGCCGATTTGGCCGCTTGGGGCTGCGGTGGGTCCACCGAGTAGGCGCCCCGATGCAGCATCTTCTCCAGATTGAAGGGACGCTTGGCGCCGCCCGTCGCGATCGAAACACCGACATAAAGCGCGATCGAGATCAGGCTGGCGATCAGCATTAGCCACTGTCCGTTGATGGGGAACGGAGTCGTATGCTGCGCCTCCCACATCTTAGGGATTACCAGACCCGCAATTCCCAGCACGGCGCCCGACACCATGGCGCAATAGGCGCCGGCTGTGGTTCCAAACCGGCTGTAAAGCCCGCCGATCATCACCGCCCCCGCCCCGCCCAGCCAGATCGTTCCGGTGATCGCCTGGAAGAAGAAGATCTTGTCCGACTCGACATACAGCAGGCTGAAGAAGAACGAAAACACGGCGACGCCGAAGATCGACCAGCGCAGCCAGGCAATATGTTCGCGCGGTGTGAACGCCTTTTGCCGGATCGGCATCACGATATCCTGTACGAAGATGCTTCCCCACGAGTGCATATAAGTGTCGTGACACGTCAGCGACAGAAACACAGCGACCATCACCAGCAGGCCCTTGATCCCGACGGGCAGGATGTGCGCCAGCGCCACCGGAACGAGCATTTCGTTCTGCACGGCTTTGTTGCCGATGTGTGAGATCGTTTCATGCACGGCCGCCATTTGCGGGGCAAACTGCGCCGAGTTTAGCGCCGTAAACGCCGCCAAGGGCAGCACCATCCGCATAAGGTCCTGCGGCATCGATCGCCAAACCCGGATAATGCTCCCCATGCGCTGTTCATGTGGCGTGCGCGCCGACGTCATAAATCCCTGCGTACCCAGCCATGATTGAAAACTATAAACCGAGATGAAAATCCCAATCATATAGAACCAGACATTGAAGTCCTTGACCTCGCTTGTGTGAAACGGGTTCAGCATGGAGGCGTTGGCGGGCGCGAGTTGAAGCGCGGCCACTTCGGTATGCCAGGGAATCATGATGATCACGGCCACGGCGATGGCGAAAAACGCGAAGCTCGCGATGATGCCCTGCGCGCACTCGGTAATCATGACCGAGACCTGCCCGCCGGCGTTGACAAAAAACAGCGCCAGCCCTAAGTCCACCGCCAGGATCACTGGATAGGTCGCAATATGCAGCCCCATCACGGCGAACGTCTCCGGCAGGCCGCAGAAGTAGATCAAAAACCGCGCGGCGACGGCGGGAAAGATCCCGAAGTTGATAATCCCCGAAAGCCAGCACAGACTTCCCGCTAGAATTCGGAACTTGCGGCTGTAGCGCATCTCAAAGAACTGGGGCACCGTCAGCGCCCGCGTCTCGCGCAGACGATAATACACCCATCCGGTCATCACGAAGATAATCCCGAGCGGCGCAGACATCAGTCCCCACCACATCGTGGGGAACCCCGCCGAGGTGAAGGCCTGAAAGCCGGCGACCATGGAGATCACGCCAAAACCGCCGACCTCGCCGGAGATTGTGAGGAGATACCGGCCGGCGAGACGGTTCGCCGAAAGAAAGTCGGCGACGCCGCGCATCAGCGACCGTGTGCTCCAGCTGACCGCGCGGATCAAGATCAGGGAGACAACCACGATGGTCCAATCGATCCAGCTTAAGTTCAAAACGCAGATCCCTTCAAACGATAGCCCCTGCAACCAACGGCGAACAGCTTCCGCGGGGCACGGGAGGCCGCTTCACGAAGTCCGTCGGCAGCGGATAATCCTGTCCGTTGATTTCCAATCGGCCACGCTTGTAGTCGCAGATCGTTTCGACGCCGCTTGAGAAACGGGAATAGGTGATATGGTCGTTGTTATTGGGATCGCCCGCAAGAACCCGGTGATCCACGAGCGACGCGATGATCGTTTCCGAGAGACGGCCGACCATCAAATCGTACTCCAGACGCATGGCTTCGACAGTTTCTTCGAGCGGGTAGCCCCACTCGCCGGAAATAGCGACGCCTTCATTGCGCGGCAGAATACCCAGCTCCGCCATCTTGAGCATCCGGTGGGCGACCGTGATTTTGGAATGGTCGCCCTTGTCGACAACGGCGTTGGAGGTGTCGTGGAGGTTCGTGAAGACATGCCCCTTCATCGCCATAAACCACAGCGGAACCATCTGGTCGATCATCTCGCTGACGGGCTCTCCGAATAGGTCCAAAAAGGGAGAACCGATATAGTCGCATTCAGCGGCGCAATAAAGATAGCCGTTCTCCGTTCCGGTGGAGCCGTAGACATCGCGACTGGTCCGCAGGATTCGTGCGACGCCGTCAGCGCAGGCCCGGCGGTAGCGGCGCTCGCCGTGCGCGCGGTTGTACGAGACTTCGAGCGGCAGGCCCATTCCGTCGATATAGTGGATGCCCGCCGGGCCGAGCTTCTGCACTTCGCGCATCTGGTCGCCCAGCAGGGCCTCGGGATAGGCAAGCGGCCAGCCGATGTAGTTGATCCCTCCGGCCCAGCAGCCGCGCTTCAGCGGACCGCCGTAGACATCGCCGGTACACAATTCGGGATCAAACCAGTAAGAGCGCTCATACAGATCGAGATAATTGTCGTGCACCTGCATCTGGAATCCCAGTGACTGACCGTGCGCGATCAGCGCACGCAGGCCCTCCTCGCCTCCAACCGCCGGCTCCACCGGGAATCGGGTCGGCCAGCAGCCATCGTGTCCCTCCAAATTCCAGCCGGTCAGCTGGACCATGACGCGCTCGATCCCACTGCGTTTCAAGAGAGAAAGCTGTTCCGCCGCTTGCGCGAACGTGGTGGCGAGATGGAAACGGCCATCGCCGCTGATCGGACCGATCTCTTTGCATCCGTGCATGATCTTGAGAACCATGGATTTCGCGGCATACGCGATATCCGGATTCTCCTCGGCGCGCTGCGCGAGCGGCGCCCGTCCCGTTTTTTCCAGAACGTGCGCATTCAGGCGGCGTCCCATGCCGGCGTATCCAGCGTCCACGCCGTGCAGCGGCGTGAAGCGCAAACGACGGTCGATCGGATCGACCGGATCGATCCGCGTATAGCGATAGCGCATCGAGAAACTGACCTGTCCACCACCCTCGCCGTCGGTCGCGACCCGGCATTCGGCGTCGCAGTCGCCCTGCTCGGCGATCAGCAGCATTGCGGCGGCGTCATTGGCGTGCACAGCGCCGCACATGGGAAGCATCGGCATTAGCTCCCACTGGCTCTGCTCGCCGTAGATCAAAAAGTTTTCCTCGTGGCGGCTGTGCCGCTCGGGGTAGCAAAGCGCGCCGACACGGTAAGGCAGCACCAGATGTCCGGGCGTTTCCGGCGACGTCTTGAGCAGGCCCGGAAGCACATGCAGCCCCCAGAGCAGAGAAGTCTCCGGACTGCCTTCCTGGATGCGCTCGGTGGGGATCTCCACCACCAGTTCTCCACGCTCAATGGAAAAACGCGCCGTCGCCGACGCGCTGAAAAATTGGTTATCCACGCCGAGCGTCACATCGATCCAGTCATCCCCCTGCGCGATCCGCGCCTCGGGCTGCGTCATAGTTTCCGTCCGGCGGAGAAGAATGGAGTAAATCTCCAGCGTGAAGGCAGGCGCCGGTCCCCAAACGGAGCCGCTGACAAGGTCCAAAACTTCGGCCAGCACTTCCCCGTTTTCTTGATAGATGTGAACGCCCAATGAATCGTCTTGTATCGTGTGCAAAGCTTTCTCCTCGGATGGTCGTGTGAAACGAAGTTTGGGTTGGAAGGAAGGTTCCAGCCCCACATGATTAGTCGTTCCCCGGTTATGAAAACCGGGTCTGGGAAGCCTTCGGCTAAGCGTCCGTGCCGGACGCACAAAATAGGCTGTTGTCGAAAAGCTTATTTGTTTGTCCGGCACGGACAATTAGTCGCGAAGCGACTTCACAGACCCGGATTTCATATCCGGGGGCATGTAAACCAACGCTAATGAAGCGACGCCGACTGCATCGTCACGCTGCCGGTGGCGCTGTTATTGGTCCACTTCACGGTCAATGTCTGACCGGCGCTGGCCGCGCGGTAGGTGAGCGTGTAAACGCCGTTGCTGTTTTGGGCGACGCTTGCGTTGGTGTAGTCCGGCGCGGAGCTGTCGGACAGATGCGCGTTCAAGGTTCCATTTGCGCCGTTGGCGCCGACATACACCTTGAGGGTGCGCGTCGTGGTGTCCGCAGGCGCGGTGAATGAGAAGTAATTGCCCTGGCCGGAGAAGTACACGCCGGTCGCCTGTGCGGTTCCGTTCCAGTTCAGGGCGTCGCTCCATAGATAGCTAATCGCGTTTCCGCCATAGGTGAAGATCGTACCGGTGCACGCCCAGTTGGCGAGCAGGTTCGCCCCATTCTTATGGTCCCAGTTGCCCGAGCCTTCCGATCCCCAGTGCGCCCAATCGACCGTTCCCTCTGTGGTGAGGTTGATGCTGCTCGAAGGCGCCGCGAGCGATCCCGTGAGCGTCGCGCCCGTAGAGCCGGCGGCGACGGTGATCGTCAGCGTCTTATTGCCTGTGCCTCCGGCGTTAGTCGCGCCGAGTGTGACTGTAGACGTCGCCGCCGCAGTCGGCGTTCCGGAGATCAAGCCCGTGGTCGTATTGACCGAGAGGCCCGTCGGCAGCCCCGACGCGCTGTAGCTCGTGGGCGAGTTACTGGCGACGATTTGGTAACTGAACGCCGAGCCGACAGTCCCTGAAGCCGTGGCGGCGCTGCTGATCACCGGAGCGGCGGGTGGAGATCCCGCGCTTGGGAAGAGACAGCTGGAGGGGATGACCTGACGCGCCTGGCTGGTACTCTGCCATTCCAGGATTGCTTCGGCGCCGCCGTAGAGGCCCTGATAGAAATCGACCTCGATGTTATACTTCTGGCCCGCCGTGAGCGTGATGACGCCGTAGTCGTCCTGCGGCCCGTGCGGCCCCCAGCTATTGACGATCTGCTGACCGTTGACATACAGGCGAGCGCCATCGTCGGAGGTGATGTGGAATTGGTAGGACTCGGAATAGAGCGGCTGTACCTGTCCAGTCCACTTCGCAGAGAAGTAGGTTGCGTTGACGCCGGGGGCGGGTGATGTTCCCTGCGCCCAGTTGAAATTGACGGTGGGATCGGTCCGTGTCAGAACAAGCGTCGTGAACTGCGACGCGCCGCTGGTCGGGTCGTTGTAATATTGGCCAGTGAGACCATTCCCCGAGCCGCCGGACGCGGCGATTGTGATCGTAACGGCTTGAGAGCCCGAGCCGCTCGCGTTGGTTGCGGTGACGGTGGCGCTGCTGCCGCCGGACGCCGTGGGGGTCCCCGAGATCAGGCCCGTACTGGTGTTGACGGAAAGGCCGGCGGGCAGGCCGGAGGCGCCGTAACCCGTCGGGCTGTTCGACGCCGTGATTTGGTAAGAGAACGTGGTTCCCACGGTTCCCGAGGCCGAGCTTGCGCTGGTGATCGCGGGCGACGAACCGCCGCCGCCGCTGCCGGTCGTGGTCGCATTGATCGTGATGGGTTCGGTTCCCACGCCGCCGCCGTTCGCAGCAACCAAAGTGGCTTGATAGGTCGCCGCCGACGGCGGCGTCCCCGTCAGCACATTGCCGCTCATCTTCAGCCAGCCCGGTCCGAGGACGCTATAGCTGGTTGGGCTGTTGGTGGCGGTCACCGTCTGGGAGAAAGGTGAACCGACGGTCGCGCTCAGAACGGACGGGACGCTCAGCACTGGGAACGAGCCCGCTCCAAGGGACGTGAAGCTCATCCAGTTCAGATCGACGCCGCCCGAGTCCTGCCAGATCTGGATCGTGTGCGCGCCGGCCGCCAGGTTGACATTGTAAGGAGCCGCCGTCGTAGTGAACGTGTTCCAACTGCCCGTGGACGCCAGGATATACTGATTGACGATGTTGGCGCCGAGGCTGACGTTGTAGCCATCGACGAGAGCATGGATGAACGACGCGGAGCCTGGCGTCGCCTGCCGGACCTGCATCTGATACTCGCCGCTCGTGGCGACATTGACCGTATAATTCGTCCATTGCTGCGCTCCTGTAGAGACGAGGCAATAACCGTTAGTCGCCGTGTCGCTGATGGATGCGATCGCCACATCATCATATCGATAAGGGCCGCTCCAATTGCCGGAGAATGTGAAGTTCGGAAAGTTTGGCGGGAAGTATGACAACGAGTTATCGTAGCATTGATACCCCGCCCAGAGACCGCCGGAATCGTAGTTGTCCAGATAGATAGTGCCGGGGATGGCAGCCGGCGAGGCGGCGTTGGGATACGATGCTGCGACTGCGAGATTGATCGTTTCCGTGTACGTTCCGGCGCTGTTCGATGCGGTCAGGGTAACCGGGTCCGGCTTGACTTTGTCGGCGTTTCCTCCCGGCGGCGGCGCGGGGGCAGTCGCCGCAGTGGGTGTACCCGAGATGATCCCGCTGCTGTAGCTCAGACCCGCCGGAAGACCGGTTACGGTGATGCTCGTCGCGGGCGTCGTGGTCCCAACAACATAATAAAACGGTTTGCCGACCACGCCCCTGGTGTAGAGCGGTGTGGTGAAGACCGGCTGATACGATCCAGTCGGAGCCGGGAGGTACGGCAGCATGGCGTTGAAATAGTTCTGCGCCATGAAGTCTTCGCCATCCGTGGCCGGATGCGTGCCGTCGGGCTGGTTCATTCGGTAGGCGTCGAAGCCGCCATACTGGTCCACGACAATGATGGGAGAGTTTGCGGTCGTGTTCGCCGCCGCCCACGCCGGGATCAGCGCATTGATCTGCGGGCTGACGCACAGATCCCCCACCCTCGGAATCAGTTGCGACACCAGAATGACGACGTGCGGATTCTCCTGGCGCAGTTCTGAGACAATCGTCGAATAGCTGCCGGTCGTTACCTGCGGATTGGTCAGATAACTTCGCTGGTACGAATCCTGGGCGTTTCCGTCGATGTAGAAATCGTTGGTGCCCAGGTGAATAATAGCGATGTCGGGGGCGTAGCCGGTGGTCGGGCCGCCCGGGGCGAATCCGTTAGCAATACCTGCCGAATTAGAGCCCCAGATCGCCGCATGGTGCGAATGGAAGGTCTGCCCGTTGACGACGGCGCCGTCGTTGGGGTTCGGCACGGAGTCGGCTGTGTTTGTGCCGCCCGCGTAGGGGCCGACAAATTGGATATTGGAAGCGTAACCGCCCCAGGCGAAGCGCTGGAAGAGCGGCCAGCGGTAGCTTGGTGAGTTGTTGCCGGCGGTAATCGAGTCGCCGATGCACATGATCTTGGTGGCGTTGGCGGCGATCTGCATGGAGCCGATGAGCGCCAGCACGAACGCGAGAAGTATTGGAAACGCCCGCAGTATTGGGAATCGTTGATGGCTTTTTTGCATTGTCATGATAATCGTCGCTCCTAAATTTGACGCCGACAGGTAGTACGTCCCCGGATATAAAATCCGGGTCTGCGAAGTCGCTTCGCGACTAATTGTCCGTGCCGGACAAACAAATGAGCTTTTCGACAACAGCCTATTTTGTGCGTCCGGCACGGACGCTTAGCCGAAGGCTTCTCAGACCCGGTTTTTATATCCGGGGATCGGTCCGACGCGTGAACCCTAGTGCAGCGAAGCCGACTGCACGGTGATGCTGCCGAGCGCGCTGGTGTTGGTCCACTTGACCGTGAGCGTCTGTCCGGCGCTGGCGGTTTTGTAGGTCAGGGTGTAGACGCCGTTGCTGTTTTGGGCAAGCGACGAGTTAGAGTAATCGGGCGCGGAGCTGTCGGACAGGTGGGCGCTCAGCGTTGCGTTCGCGGAGTTAGTCCCCACGTATACTTTCAGCACGCGCTGGGTGGTGTCCGCCGGAACGGTGAAGCTGAAATAGCCATTCTGACCGGAGAAGTACAGACCGGTCGCCTGAGCGTTGTTGTTCCAGTTGTTTCCGTCGCTCCAGAGGTAGCTGATCGCGTTGCCTGGGTAGCTAAAGACCGTGGTGGTGGCTCCCCAGTTGGCGATCAGATTACCGCCGTTCTTGTGCGTCCAGCTGCCGGAACCGTCCGAGCCCCAGTGCGCCCAGTCCAGCGTTCCTTCGGTTGTCAGGTTGACCGTCGATGCCGGCGTTCCGAGCGACCCCACCAGCGATGCGCCGGTGGCGGCCGCTACGGTGATTGTCAGTGTCTTGCTGCCCGTCCCTCCGGCGTTCGTTGCGCCAAGCGTCACTGTGGACGTTCCCGAAGCTGTCGGCGTTCCCGAGATCAATCCCGTTCCCGTATTGATCGACAGACCGGCGGGCAAGCCCGCCGCGCTGTAGCTGGTCGGAGAATTGCTGGCGGTGATCTGATAAGAGAACGCTGTGCTGACTGTGCCCGACGCCGTGGCGGCGCTGCTAATCACCGGGGCGGAGGGAGCGGCGGCGCTGACCGTGAGTGTCAGCGTTTTGTTTCCTGTGCCTCCTGCATTGGTCGCGCCGAGAGTGACTGTGGAGGTCGCCGCCGTGGTCGGCGTTCCTGAGATCAGGCCGGAACTTGTATTGAGCGAAAGACCAGCGGGAAGTCCCGTGGCGCTGTAACTCGTCGGGCTATTGCTGGCCGCGATCTGATAGGAGAATGCAGTCCCTACTGTTCCGGAGGCAGTGGAGGCGCTGCTGATGACGGGTGCGACGGGGCCGCTGCCGCCACCGCCAGCTGCGAAGGCGAGAACGACGACACCACGAGCGCTCGGCAGGGTGATGCTCTTTACGGATTTGCCGTTCAGAGTAAACGTATAGCCCTTGAGGTAGTGCGACTGCGTCAAAAGCGTACCATTGCTGGAGGCGCTATGCGCCATCGTCACGACGCTGGTCTCGCCGGTGTAGCCCGAACCGTTGGTCCAGTCGCTCATCTGGAGGGTGAACACCTGTGTGGTGTTGTCGGTGTAGGTGACGGTGAAGGTCTGGTTGGTCGCGATGCCGCCCGAGGAGCAGCCCACCATGTTCAGCGTGGTGTAGCTGCCCGCCGGCAGATTCACCGTCGTGCTGCTCCAGCCATCGAGCACGTTGGCGGGGGCGAAGGAGAAGGTGCTGCTATTGTAGGTGGCGGACGAACCAAGTTCGCTCGACACATAGGCGTTGCCGTAGCTGTCCAAGCCGCCGGTCGAGAACGTCGTGCCGGTGGTATAGATGGCGTTCACGTTATATGGCGTGGCGCCCGTCGCGCTGATGGTGATCGTCAGCGTGAGGTTGCCCGTCCCGCCCGAGTTGGTCGCCCCGAGGGTAACGGTGAACGTTCCCGAGACCGTCGGCGTTCCCGAGATCAGGCCCGTGCTCGTGTTGACAGTCACGCCTGTCGGCAGACCTGATGCGCTGTAGCTTGTCGGAGAATTACTCGCCGTGATCTGGTAAGAGAACGCCGTGCTGATCGTTCCCGACGCCGTCGAGGCGCTGCTGATGACTGGCGCCGAGGGCGCGCCGGCGCTGATCGTGATCGTCAGCGTCTTATTGCCCGTACCGGCGCCGTTGGTCGCGCCGAGTGTGACCGTGGAGGTTCCCGATGCCGTAGGCGTTCCGGAAATCAGGCCGCTTGCAGCATTGATGGACAGGCCGCCCGGCAGTCCGGAAGCTGAGTAAGTTGTCGGGCTGTTGCTGGCGACGATCTGATAGGAGAATGCGACGCCCACCGTTCCCGAGGCCGTAGCGCCGGAGGTGATGATGGGCGTGACGGGGCCGGAGCCGCCGTACTCATAAGCGCCTTCGTCCAGCGCGGCGCCCTGCGGGCGAGCCGATCCGTTGATATCCGTGCTGGGATGCGCGACCGTGGTCGGTACGGCGTTGACTGCGGCCGAGGAAGACGTCAGCGAATAGTCGCCGGCGCTCGCATTCGTGAAGCCTACGGTACTTGCCGTCGTGGCGATCAGATTGTACGACGAAGACGCCGGCGCGTTGTCGCTCAGCCAGTTGCCCGAGTCCACCAGGATGTTGCCGTAAAAGCTCAGATTGGCGCCAATATTCTTGAGGATCGCATTGCCGGAGTTCGGATCGTTGACAAACGTATTGAACCGAATGACGTTGTTTGCGCCATTGTTCTGGACTGCCGCCGAATAGAGCCAGTAGCCGACGTTGGTCTTGTCCATCAGCATGTTCTGAACGGTGGAATTCGAACACTCCATGTCGATGGTCGAGGTGGCGTCATTGCTCGACGTCGCGCCCGGCCCCTGCATGTGCAGACCGTCCACGGTCAATCCCGTGCCCTGCATGTAGAGCTGATTGTTTTGGAGAAAGCCGCCGGTGATCGTGATCGTCGCCGGATGCCCCGCCTGCGCGGACTCCGAGTTGCTGATCGTCCAGTGCGCGCCGGGGCCGCCCGCCGCTGTGCTCAAGGCTGAGCAGTGATCGAGCCACACGGAGCCGACATTCGCGCCATGCGTGGTGAAGAACTCGTATCCCGTATCCACGTAGGAGCTGGTATGGTATGTGTTGTCCATATAGTCGCCGACGCAGTAGTGATACTCGGACGTTTGCCCGTTCAAGCCCGTGCTGCTGTCGCCATAAGACACATATGCGGTGTAACCCCCGTAGGCGTCCTGGTTGGGCATCGGATAGGCGGCGTAGCAGTTGTTGTGGATTACCTGCGTTGCGTTGATGCAGCCGAAGTTGTGCTTGCCGCAGCGATAGGATTCGACGCCGTTCAGTACAATGTCGCTCCCGTTCATGATGCGTACGCCGTACCCGCCGTTCAAATCGCCCGATTCGTCGGCGACGACATTGGTGAACGTCAGGTGGCTGTGCAGATTATAAGACTGGGCATTGCCGTTGCAAATGACGTCCTGGCGGCTTGCGACCGTGTAGGTCTTGCCGTCCGTATTCGGGTTGCTGGACACACTGATCTTGAGCGTGTTGCCGTCCCACGAAAACGAATTGGGGATGCTCTCGACGGGCTGGTTGGCGTTCGGGTTCGCCGGAACCAGCGCGACATGGTTGACATACACCGCGCCGACATATGATGTGTACGGATGCGTGTAGATCGTGCCGCTCGTATTGGTCCAGCCGGAGTTCGCGACGGGGTCGCTGCCCCAGAACTTCGGCTTGGCGCCGGAGCCGTAGTCGGCGAAGGTGATGTGGCTGCCGGCCGTTCCGTCGCCGCCCGTCGGGTTCAGCGACTCACGCCACTCGCCGCCGCGCTGGAACAAAATAGAGTCGCCCGCGCTAAAAGTAGTCGAGTTGACCTTCGCGGCCGTTCTCCACGGCGCGCCCGTGGACGTTCCCGCATTCGTGTCGCTGCCCGAGGGGCTGACATAGTAAGTCGCGGCATGGAGCGGGCCGCCGGCAATGGCGGCCACGCCCAGGGCAAGAGCGAAAGGCGTGATGAGACGTACGGCGCGTGCGCGGCATGTCGCCGCGAAATCACGCCATTGGGATTGACTTTCTTCGTGATGATTGCGTGTCATTTCATCTCCTTGAAATATCGATTCGTTCTCGATCTGCTACGGAGCCGGCGTCAGAGCGGCGGCGGGAATGACCTGCCGCGCCAGAGACCCGCTGTTGTCGAGCCACTCCAGCTTCGCCGCCGCGCCGCCCGCGAACTGACGGTATTGCAGTTCAATGGCGTACTTCTGACCGGCCAGAAGACTGATGACGCCAAAGTTGTCCTGCGGGGCATGCGGCCCCCAGTTGTCCACCAGCAATTGTCCATTCACGTAAAGCCGCGCGCCGTCGTCGGACGTGACGTGGATTTGATAGGAATCCGTAAAGGGCGGAGTGAGGTAACCCGTCCACTTGGTCGAAAAATACGAGCTATTGACGCCCGTTCCCGGCGACGCTCCCGATGCCCAGTTGAAGTTAACCGCCGCATCCTTGCGCGTCAGCGCCAGTGTGGTGAACGATGTCGCGCCGCCCGTCGGATCGTTGTAGTACTGCGCTTTCAGGCCCGTCCCGATCGCGGCGTCGGTGTAGATGCTCTGCACTTGAGAGTTCTGCGGATCGCTCCACCAGCCACGGTACATCAGCATGTCGCCGCGTTTGACGGAGTTGACGAGCGCGCCATGCTGGCCCGTTAGGTCACCGTCAGCGGTGTAAATCGCGCTGAACGCCGTCGGGTAGGTCCAGATCGCCGCCAATGGGTCGCCGGTCGCGCCGTTGGTCAGTGCGCCATATGGGACGGTGTAGGCGTAGTACTTGGGATTGGCGTGTTCGGGAATGATCAGCACGCCCGGTTCGGCGTCGGCCACTTGCTTGAAGATGGAGGCGTCGTAGGGCGCATTGGTGTCGCCGTTCGAGTCGACATAGAAGATCGAGCATCCCCAGCGCTGCTTGGCGTAGTTGATCTTGTTGATGATCTGCGTGGCGGGGTTCGCGACTTCGTTCTGCTGCGGCGACGGGCTGGTCACCAATTGCTGCGGACGAACGCAGACGCCGACACGCAGGCCCGCCGTCCGGAACTTCTGGAAGAAGGCGTCGGCAATCGAATCCATCTCCGGCGCCCGGACACTGAGCTGCGTAGGATCGCCAACATAGCTAATCGGATGCGAGAATTCCTGCCCCTCAACATCCCAGATGATCACGCCCTGCGAATTCATGCTTTGCAGGATCGGGATGCTGTTGTCGGCGACCTGAAGCAGTCGCTGCTGAAGGTTCGAAACGCCCGCCGGCGTCGTAATATCCACATAAGGATCGTTCAAGAACCAGCCACGCGGGTTGGTGACGGGATGCGTCTGGCTGGTCGCCAAAAAGATCGCGCCAATAGACCGATGGTCCGGCCAGGTCACCTGCGACGGCCACGAAGCGCGAAAGTTAGAGTAAACATCCGGCGCAAGCGCTACTCCCGTCGATCCCGTGGCGCCAAAGCGCAGGGAGACATTGAACGTATCTGAAGCGCCATGTGCGATGGGTCGATTGAAGACCGGATAGTTCGGCGGCTGGTTCGGACGCGGCATCGTCCCCGTCCAAATCTCGTAGC
The DNA here is from genome assembly GCF_039929585.1 of Capsulimonas sp. Lineage (NCBI taxonomy): Bacteria > Bacillati > Armatimonadota > Armatimonadia > Capsulimonadales > Capsulimonadaceae > Capsulimonas > Capsulimonas sp. The sequence continues at coordinate 6,904 of NZ_JBDSQY010000153.1, read as the reverse complement.
GCTTGTAATTCGCCGTATCGGGTGAGATAGTATAGAAACCGCTATAGAGATTCTTTGTGACGTCGTCACTGCTCAGCGCAAGCGATCCCGTGCCGTAATCCGCGACTTGAACGTTGGGACCATCGGACGTATATCCCACATGCGGCGTGTTGGCGTCGTAGCCCACAGGATAGTTTGGGAAACGAACGTACAGTGGGAAAACATTGACGCCGTTGATCGTGTCGCCCGCCGTGGTGTTGGTCACGGTCACGCTCATGTTCAGACGCGTGGAGGTCGGCTGCGTGTAGACGCACTTCACGGTTCCCCAATCATAAGTGAGGGTCAGTGTTTTCGTCGTCGAATTCCAGCTCGTGGTGTAGCCGCCGTCCCAACTGTACTTGTCCGTAACAGTACCGTTCGCCGCCTTGCGCTCATATTCGTAAACCGTAAAGGCGTCCTGCCCGTTGGCGTTCGTATCGGCAAGCGTCACGCCGTTGTACGCCAGGGTCGCGATCCCTTGATTGCCATAAGTGACGGACAGACCCTGTGCGGAGGCGTGACCAGCGGCGAAGACAATGATTGCAATGGTAACAAAACCATCGCGTATTTTTCTGCGGGTCGTTCTTGCTCTGTCTTGAGAGAGATGCATTGCTTCGATCCTTTCAGAAATGGGGCGCATTCGCCCCACATTTTACAAATGTGGGGTGTCTGTCTCGATCGCGATTTGCCGATAGTCGTGACGCTCAATTGAAAGCGTCACCTGTCCATCCGAATTTGCCGAGAGAGGCGTTCCCGTCTCGGCGTCTGACACGCGCCAATGCGAAGCCGCCGGAAGACCGAGCGACTTGGCGTCGATATTGAGAACGGCGTCTGTTTTGTCGCCCGTATTGGCGATGACGATCAGCGCCTTGCCGGGCCGGGTCCAGCCGGAGACGTAGATATTCGGCGTCGTGGATTGCAGGCCGCCCGTCTTGTCCCAGTATCCGTGGAACTTCACATCGCCCGCCTCCATACCAAAGTGATCGCGGGCGATCCATGCTTCTTGGTTCAGACCGTTTGGATTGGCGGAGGCCAGGACATCGTTCACTAAAAGCATGCCGGTGTAAGCGCGCATCGCCTTCTTGAGCTTGTCATGATCCCAATTGCCCTGGTACTCCTGAAGGAAGTTGACGGGGGAGCCCCACTGCTCCGGGTGGTCCATGCGCAGGCGCTCCTGCGACCAGAAGTCCATGAAGTCCTTGCCCATCTCTGGGTAGATCACGTGATGCTCGCCGTCCAGCGCGATATCCGCCGCGCCCATCCAGGGCGCGATCAGATGGTTGGTCATATGCAGCACGATCTTGCCGCTCTTGCCCTGCTCCGCGAAGGCGGCGCGCATTCGCAGGAAATAACGCCGTGTGTCGAACATCTGATAGGCGGGCTGCACCCGGCCGTCCGGCAGCAAGTACCCATGGGCGGCGTCGATATTGTCGTCGGCAATGGGGTAAACGTTGTCCACATAGAAGCCGTCGATGTCGGCGTCCTTGGCCCAGTGACTGAGCTTGTAGATCATGAAATCCTGAAGCGTTTTGCCGTACGACAGCCCCTTGCTGACACGCGTACGCCACTCTTCATTGAAATAGGTCAGCTCTGGGACAAACTGCTCGCCCATATTGATATGTTCGAAATACGGGACGGCATTGGCGCGATACCTCGCGAAGCCAAAGGTGCCAGCGTTGGTTTCCTTGTGACGCGCCTCGACCATCTCGCGGCTTTTGGCGGGATCGAGCGGGAACGGGAGCGAGCTAAAGATCAGCCCCATCGCGCCCGCCTTGCCCTGCGATTCGACCTGCGCCCAATCTTTGAACGAGTCGCCGGTCCACCAGGTATCCATGCGCCAGTGCGCAGGCATCGGTTTCACGGGAGTGGCTTGGAACGCGAAGGTGATGGTGCGCGGCGCATTCAGCGTAAACTTCTCACCGATCAAATTCAGCACCAAGTCCGTGCTGCGCGGCGAGTTCCGCTGGATCTCAATTGCCGGCTTCGTATTGCTCGGAACCCAGCCCTGGTCGCTGTCCGCGAACCAGCAGACGCCGCGTTCGGTATTTCCGATCCAGAGATAGGGAATAAAGGAGCCGACCTGCATCGGCTGACCGTCCACGCGCCGCGAATCCCAGAGCACGCCGTTCTTGCCGTGCGGCAGGAACCGATCGTCGAAGCCGTAACGGATCCCCTCCCCGCCTGCATGGATGTAATCGGCGGCTTCGTTGTGCAGCGGTACGACCAGCTTCATCGAACTGACATTCACGGAGCCATGCGGCGTCAGTGTCATCTCGACCTTGTACATGCCGTCGAACTCGGTGGTGACCTTGCTGGAGACAGAGATCTTTCCCAGCAGATCGGCGGCGCGGACGACAACGCGATGCGGCGCCGACGACATTGTCGTGAGCATTGGCGCGCTCGCCTTGACCGAAGCTCCCGTCCCGAAATCAGCGGCGAGGTAAGCATCGCCCGCCAGCAGATCGTGCCCCTGCGCTGTGATTTGCCGGGGCAGGCCGGCGGCGCCGACTGTCATCGTACGGCCCCAAACGCCGAACTTGCCTGCCTGATACTTCACGGGAGTCCAGGGCGCAATGACCTTTTCGATATTCCCAAGCTTCGTATTCCACCAGGGGAACGACGCCGGGTCTTTCTTCGTGAACTTGCTTTCCCGCGTGAACAAAATGTTATTCGCGCTGTCATATGCTGTCAGCTGAGTTGTATAATCTCCGGCGGCGACATTCGGCAGATGGACGAGATCGCGGACGTAGTTCAGAGAATCTAAGTGAACGTCTTTCTCGGCGAGCGTCTTGTTCTTGCTGTCCCGCACGGCGACATGGGCGCGCGTGATCTTAGCGCGATCGTCGTAGTCGATGAAGTCTCCCGTGACGCGGACATAGTCGCGGGCGGGGTTGTAGCCCAGCGTGAGATCGACTTTGTCGCCCTTGTCATCAAGCGTCTGGGTCAGCGCTTCGTCCGTTCCCCATTGACGGTGGCCGCTCCAGTCCAAGTAGGTCTGGGCTCCATCGGCGCTCGTGACCCGGATACGAAACGCGCCGTCGCCGGGCTTGTCCAAATCCAGCATGGGAGCGAGAGACGCCTCCTGCCCAGCTTTCACAGCAATGTCGCCTTCTTTGTGAACGCCGCTGTCGCTGTCGAAGCGCCAGTGTAGGGTCTGGTTCTGTTTCCCCCACGCCGCGAGCTGCAAGCCAAGCGTTTTTGATTGCTCGTTCCCCGCCGACAGGAAATGGATCGCGGGCGCCTGCTTTATCAGCTTGTATCGGGCGTAAGTGTCAGGCACGGAGAAGCTGCCGGTTCCGGGGATGGAGTTCTGCTCCCAGGGACGCTTGAAGTTTCGCGAGATGAGAGCGGTGAAGGAATCCCCGTCTTTGAGCGGATGGTTGAGATAGACGCTGGCGCGCGGGATCGCCATCTCCATGTCCCAGTAACGAATCCCATCGGAGCCGACGGTCAGATGGTTCTTTGGGTTCCAATGCGCGGTCCAGCTTGGGCGAGAGTTTCCGGCGGCGGGCTCCTGCATCACATCCCACCGTCCGCCGGCGAAGTTTCCAAGATATTGAAAGAAGGCCGGCTGATTGTCCGGGCTTTGCGTGCCGGCGTCGAGCCAGAACTCGTAGGAGTCATCGCCGACGACATTCACATCCTTGCTCGGATCGCGCAGCGCCTGCATCAGCCGTTCGCCGGGACGCAGCGGCGATCGCATCGCCACATAAATATTGTTTTCGTCCCACGTCATCCAGAAGCGCGTCGGACGTGTACTGAGCGCGTGGTCCGGCGTCTGGAGCACGTTGACGCTCTCTGCGCAGCGCCATTCGTCTTCATGCACAACGCCGTCCATGGTCGGCTTTGTCCAGGCATAAGGAAGCGCAATTTCGGGAGCCTTGTAGCCGTCGGCCACGGCGGCCGAGGCAACACGGGACGCCGCGAACGCCAACAGTGAGGACAGGCAGAAAAAAATGGTCGAATTGGTTCGCTGCATCGGGCTCTTTCTTACAACTTCACTCTGATATTTGCTGAGAATTAACGCCCTGCGTCCTGATAGATCTTGAGGATTTGTGGGTTCTGTGGATCGTCCCACCACCCGCGGAACAGCAGGATATCCCCGCGCTTGACGGCGGCGACCAACTGGTCGTGATCCTTTTCCAGAGGTCCGTCGGGCGCATAAATCACGCTGAACGCTCCTGGGTAAACAGCGCGCACCAGTTCAGGCGTCGAAGTGACATTTTGCGCTAGCTCATCGTAAGGCGCAGCGCAGCCATAGTAACGCGTGTTCTGATGCTCCGGCATGATCAGCGCGTCGATCTTGTTCTGGGCCAGCTTAGCGGCAAGGCGCTGAAAAATCGTGACATCGAACGGGACGCCCGGATCGCCGTTGGAATCCACATAGAACAGCGTGCATCCCCAGCGCTTGTTCGCATAGGCGATCTTGTCGTAAAGCAGGGCGACGATCTTGGCTGGATCCGCTACGTCCTGCTGCTCCGTCTTCGCCGGCGTGTGGCTGAGCTGCTGCGGGCGGACGCAGACGCCGGTGCGCAGTCCCGCGTCGTGAAACTTTTTGAAGTACGCATCGGCCATGGCGTCCATCTCCGGCGCCATCTCCTTGACGATGCGCGGGTCGCCAATATAACTGGTTGCGTGAGGGTACTCCTGGCCTTCAATGTCCCAGGTGATCATCCCCTGTGCGTTCATCTTCTTCAGGACTTTGATGCTGTTGTCGGCGTACTCCAGCAGCCGCTTGCGCAGCGCTTCTTTCCCAGCGGGCGTCTTGACATCCATCGTGGGGTCCAGAAACCAGCCGCGTGGGTTAGTCACGGAATGATGGTCAGGCTCGCTGGTGGAAAGATGCAGCGTCCCAATTGATCGACGGTCCTTCCAGCGCAGTGTCGGCGGATATTTCGCTGCAAACTTCTTCAAAAGATCACCGGACAGTGTCTCCTCTGTGGAGGAGGCAGATCCAAAGCGTAGAGAAATGCTGTACTTATCATAGCTATGCGACGCGATAGGCCGCTTGAGTACGGGATCGAAACGCGATGACAGCTGTCCGGCGCTTGATGTTGCCACCAAAATCGGACGAACGGTCAGGCTCTCACGCCCCGGAAAGCCCACGGCGAGCGGACGCACAACATCATCATTGCAGACCGCAAGCGCTCCCGATCCGTAATTGGCGTATTCGACCGTCGGCGCGCCCTGGTTCGCCCCCAGATAAACATAGTTCGGAACCCAGCCCTGCGGCGCCTGTGGGAATTTCAGCTCCAGTGGCTGGATCGCAATGCTGCTGACTGTCGAGTCGGATGTGTTCTGTACGCCGATCGTCAGGTTCAAGCGATCTCCTTGAACGGCGTAAACGCAGCTCACCGCGCCCCACGAGTACGTTCGCTTGACCTTATGGCTTTGCGCATTCACTGTGCTGGCAATGACTTTAAGATCACCGTCTGAACTCTGTCCGCCGACGCCGCTGAATGTGACATGCTGCACGCCGAGCGCGCCGTCGGACAGAAGATCCTCGCCGTGATATTGAAGCGATGCGAGCCCGGTGTCACCCAGGCGAATTTTCAAATCGCTGGCGGGAGACGCCGCGCAGCCGGCGCCGGTATGAATGGCAATCGCCGTCCACATCCCAAACAATCCGATCATCCGAGCTCGCATCAGTTTCTTTACCTTCATCGGGCTTTGTGCTAAGCTTTCTCGCGGACCCAGAGGTCTTTGCTGAGATCGCTGTTGACTGTATTTTGGATCTTGATCCATTTGGCGTGACCATCGGCAAACGCCCACACGGTTCCATCAGTGTGATTGTGCGCGATGCAGTTCTTTTTTGATCCCCCGGGAAGGTAAAGGGCGCGGTCGATCACGGGGATGCCAAGATAAACGCCGGTTCCGCCGATGTTGCGCGCGGGATTATCCCAGGGCACGCCCTGATCGTTCACATTTGGTCCAGCTTCCGTCAGCCAGATCGTATTCGAAGGTTGATCGATCGACGCCAGGCTGGTCCCTTTATCATAATCGTTCATGACGCCCGACTGGGAGGCTGTGTTCTCATCACGAAACTGCATGACCGGAATATACGACTTCAGCACATCGCCGCCAGGATTGCCGACGTTCCGGAAGTCGTCGTTAATGGTTGCATTCACGGTTTCTGAAGGGCAAATAAAGACTTTGTCCGACTTGATGTACGGCATGATGACGCGCGCCCAGCTGGTGCACGCCGTGGGGTTCGCGGCGTCGCAGCCGGACCAGATGTTGCCGCCCAGAATTACGGGCGGATACAGCTCATCATAGTCCTGGACATACTGCACCATTCCGAGTCCGATCTGCCGCATGTTGCTGGTGCAGGTGGTTTGACGAGCCTTCTCCCGGGCTTTGGCGAAGACGGGGAAAAGAATGGCGGCAAGTATTGCGATAATCGCGATCACGACGAGCAACTCAATGAGTGTAAACCCTTGTGTGTGAGTTCGACTAGCGGATCGATTTGGCTGTAACTTCATTTGGACATCTCCTATTGCGAGTGAATATTAATCGACATGAACCTATGAGAGAATAAACGCCGCTGTTGATCAAGAAAATCAAATTTGTTAGATGGGCGGCGGTCCCGTGGAGGCCCCAAGCCTCAAGCGAGCCGGGACGGTCGCCCGATCCGCCGTGTGTCCCCGCCGCCGGACGTTTGCGATGAGCATTCGCGCCGCTGTGGCGCCGATCTCCTGGATGGGAACCTGCACGGTGGTCAGGCGAGGAGTGAAATAATCGTACGTCTCGTTGCCGTCATAACCCACCACGCTGATGTCTTCTGGAACGCGCAGACCCGCTTCCCGGATCGCTTCAATGGCGCCCACCGCCGCATTGTCGTTCTGAGCGATCAGCGCGGTGTATCCCAACGTCTTCCAGCCAGAGC